>OMPZ01000237.1 GCA_900313125.1 uncultured Eubacteriales bacterium
GCTACCATTGTGAACTGTGACGAACCGCCGCCCTGAAGGAAAAGCACCTTGTAGTTGTCCGGAACGTTCATAAGCTCTCTTACAAGGCTCTCGGCGTCCTTGATGATCTTGTCAAAAACCTTGGAACGGTGCGACATCTCCATTACGGACTGACCGCTGCCCTCATAATCAAGCATTTCCGCTGCGGCTTTTTCCAAAACAGCCTCGGGAAGCATGGACGGACCAGCTGAAAAATTATAAACTCTGCTCATTTTATAAAGCCTCCAATAAATTAATTTGATTCGACACGACAGCCGGACAGCAATTGTCTCCGGCGGCCCTCCGTGCAGACGATCGCCCGATCAAAGCAGGGGCAAGATCAAAGCACACAATTTATTATATTACAATCTCAAATCATAGTCAAATGTTTTTAAGAAAAAAACGTGCGAAGATCAAGGTTTTTTTCAACAAAATGCGTAAATTTTCTTTGAACACGGTGTTTTTCACCACATTTGCGGGTCGTTTTGCAAGATTTCAATTGTAAAATTTCAAATTTTGTATTTAACGCATACATCTGCGGAGACAAAAAAACGGAGCCGCTTACCGCAGCTCCTTGTTTTTTATTTGAAATTTCTTACGGCTTCCGCCGCTTTTTCCTTCTGCTCGTTTGTGCCGTCGCTTTCGGAGCTGTCGGTGTAGAGCATGAGGAACCTGCCGTCGTCCGTTACGACCGCAAGCGTGTATTTCGTAACGTTCTCGGTGCTGTCGAAAAGGTGGAACGAGCCGTCATTTCTTGCGTCGGCGATCGTTTTAGCCGCCGCGTCCGAGGTCTGATCCTCAAATTCGTAAAGCTCGACCGTGTGCTTTGACACAGGCGTTGAGATAGTGAAACGCTTGCCTGCCGACGCGCCGATAGCCGCCGCGGTCAGCTCCTCGCCATCGCCGCTGACAAAGCCGTTGTCGGTCATATACGACACAAAGCCATCGAAGGTCTTGTCATAGCCCGACGCCGATTTTGTGCCGTCGCCGGCGATAGTCTCACCGGCTGACGAGGTGTCGGAGCCTGCCGCCGAGGTCGTGCCCGACGACGTGCCGGCGTCGCCCGTGCAGCCCGCAAACAACACGGCAGCAACAGCCGCCGCTGCAATTATTGAAAGGAACTTATTCATTTTATGTTCTCCTTTATCATTTATTCAAAAGCGCGAACATCTTGTATACAGCGATAACGCCCTTGTCGGTGTCAACTCTGCCGAGCGCGATGAACGAGCCGTCTCTGTCGCCGACCCTGACTACCGCGCCGTTTTGAGCGTTTGAACGAAGGCTCGTCTTGCCGATATCGAGCGGATTGCCGTTAGCAAAGCGGTGCGCCTGCTTGTCGCTGACCGTCACGCGGTCGTACACGGTGAACAGGCTTTCGGTCGAGCGCAGCAGCGTCTGAGCGTTTTCGCTGTTCTCGCCGCCGTTTGTGAGCGCCTTTATCTCGTCGAGCGTTTTCGCGTCGTCAAGCGTAAAACCGCAGGCTCTCGTGCGCAAAAGCGACGTCATGACAGCCCCGCAGCCAAGCTCGCGCCCCATATCGTCGATGAGCGAGCGTATATATGTGCCCTTTGAACAGGCGATCTTCAGCCGCCCCGTCTGAGCTTTTTCGTCAAAGCCGAGCAGCGAAAGCTCGCTTATCGTGACCCTGCGCGGTTCACGCTCGACGACCTCGCCCTGCCTTGCAAGATCGTAAAGACGCACGCCGTTTTTCTTGACCGCCGAAAACATTGGCGGAAGCTGCATTATCTCACCTCGAAACGAGGGCAGCAGCCGCTCGATATCATTTACACTTGCAGCCGCGGGCTTTTCGGCTGTGACCTCGCCCCAGATATCGAGCGTGTCGGTAGTCAAGCCGAGACGAAACTCAGCCTCGTACTCCTTGTCGCTGTCGGGAAGTATGTCCTGCGCGCGCGTCGCGCTGCCCAAAAGAAGAGGTAAAACGCCCTGCGCCATCGGGTCGAGCGTACCTGTATGTCCGATCTTTTTCTGTCCGCAAAGGCGGCGCATCACCGCCACGACGTCGAACGACGTGAACTGCTGAGGCTTGTTTACAACGATTATCCCGTCCATATCAGCCCACACGCTCTATCTCGCGCTCTGCGGCGCCGACGATCTTCGCCTTCACGTCGTCAAGCGTTCCGAAAATGGTGCAGCCTGCCGCCGCGTGGTGTCCGCCGCCGCCAAATTCCGCTGCGACCCTCGCCGCGTCATACTCGCCGAGAGAACGCACGCTTATGCGGAATTTGCCGTCTTCCTTCTCCTTAATGGTGACGCCGATAAACACGCCCTCGATCTGTCGCGGGATAGACGCGATGCCGTCCATATCGCAATTGCCGACTCCCGTTTCCTTCTCCATCGAAAGCGTTGTGTTCACAACGGCGATCCTGCCGTCGCGGTACAGCTCGAGCGATTCCAGAACGGCGCGTTCGAGCCTGATCCTCGCCATCGACTTCATGTCGAACATGACGCGGTTTATCTCGCAGCTATCGCAGCCGATATCCATAAGCTCGGCTGCGTCGCGCATCGTTCTTGAATCGACGTTTGAGAACCTGAAGCAGCCCGTGTCGGTGCAAATACCGAGATAAAGCGCGTTTGCGATGTCCTTGTCTATCTCAACGCCGAGCAGCTTGATGAGATCCATCATGTTCTCTGTATTAGCCGCCGCGGTGTGATCGACGAACGTCAGCTTTGCGTAATCGGAGTTCGTCGCGTGGTGATCGACGCAGATATCTATTTTACCGCCGAACTCGTCCTTCAGATCGCCCAAAAGCTGCTCCGTAGCGATATCAACAGCGATAACAGTTTTGTACTCGAACATCTCCTCGGTAAAATTTTCGCGGACAAATTCAAACTTCTTATCGAGCGTGCCGTTGACGATAACGCGCGCGTGCCTGCCCATTTTCTGCATAGCCCTGCAGAGAGCGAAGGCCGAGCCGACCGTGTCGCCGTCGGGGTACTGGTGAGTCAGGATAACGCAGTGATCGACCTCCCTGAGCTTATTTGCGATGTCTGTCAGATCAGTCGTCCGAGCCATCTTCTTCACCTTCCTTAATATTCAGCTCGCTCAATATATGCGAGATGTTCGCGCTGTATTCTATCGAGTCGGTAGCTTCAAAGCTCATTGCCGGAACGTGGCGGATAGAAAGTCTCGAACCGACCTCGCGGCGAATGTAGCCCGCCGCCGAGGTAAGCCCCTTAACCGCCTGCTTTGCGGCGTCGAGACCCTCCATCGCGCTCACATATACCTTGCAGTAGCTCAGGTCGCGCGAGACCTCGACTCTGACTATGCTGAGCATCGTGTTTGCAACGCGGGGATCCTTCAGCTCGCGAAGCACAGCAGTAAGCTCGCGCTTGATATCCTCGGTGGTCCTGCCCAATTTGTGACTTGCCATAATTTCAATAAGTCTCCTGTTTTATATGATCGTGATTATACTATTATTTGTATTACTCCTCGCGGTATTCCTCGATGCCGAAGCTTTCGATGATGTCGCCTTCCTTGAGGTCTGCGAATTTTTCAAGACCGATACCGCACTCGTAGCCTGCGCTTACCTCTTTGACTGCGTCCTTGAAGCGCTGCAGCGAGCTGATAGCGTCCTCGAAGATAACGATACCGTCGCGAACGACTCTCGCCTGAGAATTTCTGAGGATCTTGCCGTTGAGGACGTAAGAGCCCGCGATAAAGCCGATGCTCTTGATCTTGATGACGTTGCGGCATTCCGCTCTGCCGTAAACGACCTCTCTCGTTTTGGGAGCGAGCATACCCTTCATAGCAGCCTCGATCTCTTCGAGACAATCGTAAATGATGCGGTAGCAGCGCAGATCTACGCCGTCGCGCTTTGCGTTTTCCTCGGCAACGGAGTCGGGGCGAACGTTAAAGCCAACGATGATAGCACCCGACGCCGACGCAAGCATAACGTCGGATTCGTTTACAGCGCCGACCGCGCCGTGGATAACGTTGATCCTTACCTCGTCGTTGGAGAGCTTGAGCAGCGACTGTGTAACAGCTTCGACAGAGCCTTGAACGTCGGCTTTGACGATGATCTGAAGCTCCTTCATCTCGCCCTGCTGCATCTGGTCGAACAGGTTCTCGAGTGTGACAGCCTTAGGACGCATTGCGTTGAACTGCTCCTCCTTCGCCTTCGACTTTCTCTGCTCAACGAGCTCTCTTGCAAGACGCTCGTCTGTAACGGCGTTGAACGTGTCGCCGCCCGTGGGAACGTCGTCAAGACCGGTGATCTCAACGGGGTAGGACGGGCCTGCCGTCTTTACGCGCTTGCCCTTGTAGTCCATCATGGCTCTTACTCTGCCGACCGATGTACCGGCAACGACGATATCGCCGACGTTGAGCGTACCGTTCTGAACGAGGACTGTCGCGACAGGACCTCTGCCCTTGTCGAGCTTTGCTTCGATAACGGTACCCTTTGCGGCTCTGTCTGGGTTAGCCTTCAGCTCCTTCATATCGGCAACGAGAAGTATCATTTCGAGAAGGTCGTCGATGCCCTGCTTCTTCTTTGCCGAAACGGGAATACAGGGAACGTCGCCGCCCCACTCCTCGGGAACGATGTTGTATTCCGTGAGCTGTGTCTTAACGCGGTCGATATCCGCGCCTTCCTTATCTATCTTGTTGATAGCAACGATGATCGAAACGTCGGCAGCCTTAGCGTGGTTGATAGCTTCGATCGTCTGCGGCATGATACCGTCGTCGGCTGCGACAACGAGCACGGCGATATCCGTTACCTGCGCGCCTCTTGCACGCATCGTTGTGAACGCCTCATGACCCGGAGTATCAAGGAACGTGATCTCCCTGTCGTTTATACGCGCGCGGTATGCGCCGATGTGCTGTGTGATGCCGCCTGCCTCGGTAGCCGTTACATTCTCCTCACGGATAGCGTCGAGAAGAGAGGTCTTGCCGTGATCGACGTGACCCATTACAACAACGACAGGAGCGCGCTCCTGAAGGTTCTCGTCATTGTCCTCGCTGTCGTCGATGATCTGCTCCTCGATCGGCACCTCGACCTCATGCTCTACCTTTGCGTGAAGCTCCATAGCTGCGAGCGACGCCGTATCGAAGTCGATAACGTCGTTCACGGTAGCCATCTGACCCATCGAGAAGAGCGTTTTTACAAGCTCGCCTGCGGTAACGCGAAGTCTGCTCGCAAGCTCGGAAACGACGATCTCGTCCGGGATAGCTACGGTGA
>OMPZ01000235.1 GCA_900313125.1 uncultured Eubacteriales bacterium
TGTACTGCTGCGGTTCTTCCGTTATGGGTGTGTACTGCTGCGGTGTTTCAGTTACGGGTATTTCCTGCACGGGGATATCGGTCTTTGGAATACTCTGCTGAGGGATACCCGGACCCGGCACACCTGTATCCGTGCGGTTTTTACGCGCGCGCATCGTTATGAATACGGCGGCGATAACAAACACGCCGATGATATCGACGCATACTATCACGGCGAACAGCGCGCTTTTCATGCCGCCTTTTTCTTCGCTGCTGCTTTCGGGGAGTATCGTCATCGGCTCAGGCTCGACGTCCTGCGGCGCCGGCTCGGGCTGATATTCGTCTGGCTCGGAAGAAAACGGCGCGGACATCAGCTCGTAGTCGTCTCGTCCGGCAGGCACGTTGATATCGCTCGTTATGAGCCGCGCCCCATTGGGCAGCACGGAAAGGTCGAGAACCTTTTCCTGCCACTCCTGCGAGTCGAGCGGCGTTACGACCTCGCTGAGCCAATCGCAGTTAAAAAACGCGCTCGAACCGATCTTTTCAAGCCCCTCCGGCAGATAGAGCGTAACAAGCTCGCTGCATTCCTCAAAGGCGAGCGGCGCGATCTCCTTCACGCTGTCGGGAACGTAATACTCGACACCCGACCTCAGCGCGGGATATTGGTAAAGCACAGTTTTGTCCTTGTTGAAAAGAATGCCGTCCTCAACGGCGAACGCGTCGCCCTGCGCCTTGATCGACGTCAGCATCGGGCACGAGTAGAAGTGAAGGTAATCGAGCAGTTCTTCCTTCGCGGGGTCGTAGCTGCGTATGTCGCCGCTGAAGCTTATCGTCAGCACCTTTACGTCCGTATTTGAAAACGCGCCTGCCGAGATACCGACAACGCGCTTGCCGTCGACCTTCTCGGGCAGCGTCACGTTCGGCGAGGTGCCGATATACTCATCTGCGATTAGCGTATCGGAAACGACGGTATAAGTAAAGCTGTCGTCCATGACCTCTTCGGCGGAGCAGCCAAATGAAAGGCAAAACACAAGCAGTACGGCTGCCGCAAGCGAGACTGATATTTTTGCTGTTTTTGTCATAGTTATCTCCCCTTACTGTGTATCGTTTTCAGCTTTTGCTTCGATCCTGCCGACGCAGGTGCCGAAATCTATCTCGCTCGTTTTGACGATAACTATCACCTTGCCGTCGGGCACGGTCGTCTCTGTTTCGTCGCGAAGAACGGCACGCCAGTCGCTGCCGCTTTCGTTCCTAAGCCCCCACACGCCGGGTCTGTTCTGACTTCTCATCACGGTGGCGGTGACGGTCGTGAAATTGTCGCTGTCCTCTTCGGTGTGGCAGCGATACAGCTTTTTGCCCGGAAAAAGCGCGGCGCGGTATTTCTTGACCGCGAGTACGGGCGGACGCGGTATCCTCATGCCGCAGTTGACGCATTTGCTCTCGGGCGCGTCAAGGTCGAGGAACGTTTCGCCGCCGCACGGGCATTTTACTACGCAGTCGCGCAGCCTTGTGAAAAGTATCTGCCACTCGTTGTCGGTGGGTCTTGCCGCTTCGCGCTTTAAACACGGCTGCGAAAACGCCCTGATGAACATATCGCGCACGAACTGCGGGTAAAGCTCCCACAGGCGCATAACGTTGCAGTGAACGCCGCGCACGGGAAGGTTCGTGTCGTCGAGCGGGTCGAATATGAAAAGCGGATATTTTCCGTAGAATTTATGCTCTAGCTCCTCCGTAAGGCACGGGCAGAGCGTCCGCCTGCCCTCGAGCGGGTGGTCGAGAAACAGCAGCCTGAAAAGTATAACGGCGAGCGAGAATCTGTCGGTCATCACGTCGGGCGCTTTGATATTGCGCACGACCTCGGGCGCCATGTAGCGCGCCTTGCCGGCAATGCCGAGACTGTCGCCGTAGGGCGCGACGTTATCTGTGTCGCAGATAAGCACGTCGCCCGTTTTCGGGTCGATAAAGAAGTTGCCGTCGTTCAAGTCCTGATACGAAAAGCCCTTTCGGTGCAGCTCGCGGAACGCGTTCGTGATATTGAGAGCCGCGTTGACCACGACCGAGATTGACGAGAACTTTTCCTTCGTCAGGAGGAAGTCGGAGAAGCAGCGGTAATTATCGGGTACGAGGTCCATTATGTAGCCGTACTCGCCGTCGTCTATGAGACTCAGGTATTTCGGCCAGACAAACGCGTCTGACGGCGAACCCGTGTCGATATTGTTGGCGAGGTTTCGGTAAAACTTGTCGCCGTTGTTTATCCTGCGGTGATACCATTTGAGCGCGCAGTCTTTGCCGTCGAGCGTCGCGAGGTAGACGCAGCCCTGACCGCCCTGTCCGAGCTTTGCCTTGATATAGGCGGTCTTATTGTTTTCAAGTGCCACGGCGGAACCGCGGTGGAATTGTGGCATATTATCCCCCTTATTTCAGTACGATCTTCTTGTACTCCCCCTGTGTGCCGTGGATATACGAGTACATCTCGCGCGGATTGCCGCCTATGCCCCACAGGAAATTTTCACGGATAGTCCCGTTGTCGGAGTAGTCCCAGATAAACAGCTTTATGCCGAACAGGCTGTAGCCGCTAACAAGCTCGTCGCCGGCGCCGCTTGAAAGCATCGCGCCGTCCCACGAATACGACTTAACAAGGTTGTACATCACGGGCACCTCGGTCGTGAGGTACTTTTCAAAGCCCGCGCCGTCAGCGGACGAGCCGAGCGGCCAGTATGTGACGTACTCCTCGCCGAAGAACCACGCCGTGGTGTAAACGCCGGGGTCAAAGCCGTCGCGCGCTTCATAAAGCGTGAGCGTGCTTTTCGGCTCGTCGCCTTTGCCCTCGTATTTGAACTGCGCGTAAAGCACGGAGCTTTCGTTGTCGCCGTAATAATAATCGACGTCGTAAGCCTTTGACGCGGTGGTCAGGTAGCCCGTTATGTTCTGCGACGCGTCGGAGGTGAAGTTCATCTTGACGAGCTGCTCGATGTCGTAGGCGCTCCTGCCCGCTTTGAACATGACCGCCGCCGTTATAAGAGACGCGATCAGCAAAAACGGCACGGTGAACAGAGCTTCTTTGAAAATGATCTTACGTTTTGCGCTCATTATGATATCCTCCGGGTCAAAGCTGTAGATTCTGAACGGCGTATACGCCTGCGGCGACCGCGGCGGACATTATGAAAATCAGTAGATACGCAAGCGACGCGCGGCGTTTTTCGCCGTCAAGCAGCACGGCGAACCTGCCGTTGTTGAACACCACGAGCGCCGCCGCGATCATCGGCAGACACAAAAGCGATATCCCGTAGCCGCCCCACAGCGCGCGCACGCCCGCGATCAGGTAAAAGCCGCCTATCGCAAGGCTCAGCCTGCCCGCGCTCTTGTAGATGTAATGGCGTTTTGCCGTGAGTACTATGAACATGAACACGAACACCGGCATGGCGAGCTTGTCGCCGAGCGGTATCTCATAGATCATAAATACGCCGAGCGCGGCGCACAAAAGCGCATATATCCAGCCTATCGGGCAGGCTATCATGTGAGGTCTGCCCTCTTCACAGTCGCTTACGCACCAGAAATGGACGAGCCTGTTGAGCACGGACGGCTGCTCTGCCGCCGCCTGCGCCTGCTGCCCTGAGTCGTCCGAGCCTTCGCTGCCTTCCGTCTTCGCCGGCTGCTCCTCTGTTACGTCCTGTAAAAACAACATTTCCTCACCCTCTTCTATTTCCTGCGTATCATCGAGCAGGTCAAGCTCTCCGTCCCACAGCTCTATTATCTGATTCACGGCAAAGAGAGCCTTTTCCTCCTCAACGCAAAGCTTTTCGGCAGTCAGATCGACCGCCTGCCACATCAGCTCGGCATAGCTCTCCTTATCGGATATCGCGCGCTCGATACTATCCATCGCGCCGCACTCGTACATCGCCCTGAGCCGCTGTATCTGTCTTTTACAGCGCGGCACGAAGTCGGCGGCAAGCGCGAGCGTTTTATCCTTTTCGGAAAAAATATCGACCTCCATATCCCACATGATATGGGCAAGCGCGTCAAAAAAGCTGTCCTCTCCCAATAAAACCACCTTAAAACAAAACTATTTTCTGAAAATTTGTCTTATTATCTATAATAACACATTTGAAGGAAAAATAAAACATGTTTGACAAAAAAATTTCAGAAATGTTAATGTGTTAATTCGTAATATTGAATTGTGGCATGAAACCAACTCTCTGGATCGACATTGTAAAATGATATACGTCTTTTTGCGCTCTGTCGCCGCGCGGCGACCTACTTTTGGACGCCCAAAAGTAGGCAAAAACCGCTTAAGAGGAGGTGCCTGCGAAAGCTCGTTCAAATTGGGGTTTCGGTCGCAGGCACCCCCTCTTAAGAATCTCCCCCGACAACTTCTTCGCTCTATTTTGCTTTCGTGTGTGCTGCGGTATAAGTCGCGAGGTTTTTCCTCTGAGGGTGCTTTATTAAAAAGCTATGCCTTATGCAGAGTGAATCGTTAGGTGAATAAATATACATTATCTGTGTATTTTTATTCACAACTCGCTGACCACTTAAAAATACCAAAGTGTTCTTTTGACCACTTTTTTCTGGCTATTCTTCGATACGTCTCGTGACAAGTGCGCGCTATTCATAATTTGTTAATATTCTGACCGCTTTTTCTGGGTTTCTGACCACTTTTTAAAACAGAAGTGGTCAGAAAAAAGCGGCTTGTTCATGCGGTTTTTCGGGTGTTATGACCACTTGACCACTTTTTCTTCTTATTTACACGATAAAAAAATCAATAAATATATATAGATCAGAGAAAAAAAGTGGTCAAGTGGGCAGACACGAGGTGACGTGAATATAGTGTATATTCCTCCCGAGTATGCAAAAACGCCGTGTGCAGAGAACTCTCATGCACACAGCGTTTCTTACTTTGTCTGCTTTTTCTGCCTGAGCTCGCGGGAGAACTCCGTGAGCAGCAGGGCGCAATCCTCTTCGAGCACGCCGCCCTCGACCTCAGCCTTGTGATTGTACGGGTACGAAAACAGATCGACCACGCTGCCGCAGGAACCTGCCTTCGGGTCGTATGCGCCGAATACCACTCTCGGTATCCTTGCGTTAATCACCGCGCCCGTACACATAGGGCACGGCTCTAACGTGACGTACAGCTCGCATTGCCAAAGCCGCCAGCCGCCGAGCTTTTCGCACGCCGCGTTTATCGCGTCGAGCTCCGCGTGGCACAGCGCGTTTTTCCCTGTCTCGCGGCGGTTGTGACCGACTGATACGATCTCGCCGTCCTTGACGACTACCGCTCCGACAGGCACCTCACCGAGTGAGTACGCGGCTCTCGCCTGCTCGATCGCGGCTCTCATAAATTCCTCATCGCGAGCCGTCATATAAAGCTCACCATGAATACCGTCTCAATGCAAAGAATGATCGTTCCGGCGATGACCGTGCCGGAGGTAAAGAAGGTCTTGACCTTCTCGCCGAGCGTCAGCTCGGTCTGCTTCGACTCAAGGCTGAAGAAGTCCTTGTCGTTCTTCGTCAGCCAGTAGATGCATATAAAGCCGACGAGCAGGAAAACTATCATGACCGCGCTGTCTACGATAGCCGCAACGTTCTCGGGAACGACCTCGCTGATAGTCGAAACGATAACGGCGTAGAAGTTGTTGCCGAAATGGATAAGAATGTTCGGCAGCATAGAGCCGCTCTGAACTCTGACGTACGCGAGCACGATGCCGACTACGAAGGCGAACGGTATCTGCGCGAGGTTTCCGTGCAGCATTCCGAAAAGGAACGCGCTGCCGAATATCGCAAGGTTGACGTCGTATTTCTTCAGCACGCCGAGCACAACGCCGCGGTATGCAAATTCCTCGACGAGCGCCGGGATAACGGCGGTGCATATCGAGTTCATCAGGACATCGACAGGCTTCGTGCCCATCGTGAAATCTACCGCACTCTCAATGTCAAAGCCGAACAGCGAGAAGCCTGCCGAAAGCAGCGACGCCATTATCTGCGCGACCATGCATAGACCCATTCCGCCGAAAACGATCGCCGCGAGCCTTTTGCCGCCGACCCTTTTGAATGGGAGAAGCTCTTCTATCTTCAGGTTCTCGGACTTTTTGACCGAGAACAGTATGATTATAGACGGAATGAATATCCCGGCGAGCGAGGACAGCCCCTCGTAAAGGTAGAAGCCCATCGGCGTAAAGCCCATGTACGGGTCGTCGCCGATCGTCGGCATATCTTGTATTATACCTGCGAAGAACCCCGAAATGATAACTATAAAGCCGACAGCGAGCATTGTGATAATGATCGCTATCGTCAGCTTTCCGCCGACGTTTGCCGCGCGGTTGATGTTGTCCTTCTCGATCTCCTTCGGCGTTTTCTGATACATGAAAACGGGGAAGGCGTTCGCGCTGCCCCTGACCGACGCGCCGTTCGGATAGTACGCAGGAGCTGCGCCGTAAGGCGGTCGGGGCGCGTAAGCCGGCTGAGCATACGCGTAATTCGGCGGCGGGCGGTAGCCCTGCGGCTGTGTTCCTCCCTGCGGATAAGCCGGGTACTGCGGCGGGTACTGACCGTACTGCGGCGGAGTGTATCCCTGCGCGCCTTGCGCGCTCGGCGCGGTCGGCTGTACAGGCGGAACGTTCGTCACGGCAGGCTGCACAGGCGTTTCCTTTTCAAGCGAGATATGCGCCTGAGCTGTCTCTTGTACAGCTACGGACTGTTCCTGTGCCAAAGCTGTCTGTTGTACGGCTTCGGGCTGCTCCTGTGCGTGAGCTTCTTCACGAACAGCGTCGGCTTGCTCCGGGGGCGCAGCCGCTGTCTTTTCTATATTATTCAATTCATCAGACGGAATACTCCGAATATCGGCATCGCTGCCGCCGGTCATCGGTTCGTTCATACGAACATCTCCTTCCTTTGTGAAGCTGTCTGTAGTTCTACTATATTATACGATAAACCTGCACATTTTACAAGGTCAAATTTGTTAATTTTTTACCTGTCGGCAGCCGGGCGGCTGCAGGCAAATTCCGCGCGCCAGAGCGGGCGCAGGCAAATTCCGCCGAACTTTAACATTGAAACAACTTCTGTTCCGCGCCATAAATACAGTAGGCGCGTTGGGTGCGCCGAGCCGCGCGGCGAAGAAGCTGCGCCCTAAACAACCTAAAACCGCGCAATTGCCCGCAGCCGCCCGGCTGCCGTTGACTTTTTTGAGAAGTGTGTTATAATAAGAAGGTAATGTTAAAAAGATGGCGAAAAGTCGCTGAAGGGAGATAAATTATGGCAAAAAGATTGTTTACATCCGAGTCTGTTACCGAAGGACACCCGGATAAGGTGTGCGACCAGATCTCGGACGCTATACTTGACGAAATATTGAAGCAGGACAGCAACGCCCATGTCGCTTGCGAGGTGACGGCTACTACGGGTATGGTACACGTTATGGGCGAGATATCTACAGATTGCTACGTCGATATCAGCTCGGTAGCGCGCGACGTTATCAACGGTATCGGCTACGACCGCCCCGAGTGCGGCTTCGACGGCAATACCTGCGCGGTTTTGACTTCTATCGACAATCAGTCGCCCGATATCGCTATGGGCGTAAACGAAAGCTACGAGCGCAAGGACGGCGAGCTTGACAGCGATAACCTCATCGGCGCAGGCGACCAGGGCATGATGTTCGGCTTTGCCTGCAATGAGACGCCGGAGCTTATGCCGATGCCGATCTCACTTGCTCATAAGCTTGCAAAAAGACTTGCGCAGGTTCGCAAGGACGGCACGCTTTCCTATCTGCGTCCCGACGGAAAAACTCAGGTCACGGTCGAGTACGATGACGATAAGCCCGTCCGCGTCGATACCGTCGTTATCTCTACTCAGCATGACCCCTACGTTACGCTGACACAGATCAGAGGCGACCTGCTCGAAAATGTCGTTAAGCCCGTTATCCCCGCAGAGCTGCTCGACGAGAATACGAAGTACTTCTTCAACCCGACAGGCAGATTCGTTATCGGCGGTCCCGTAGGCGACAGCGGTCTTACGGGAAGAAAGATAATCGTCGATACCTACGGCGGATATTCGCGTCACGGCGGCGGCGCGTTCAGCGGAAAAGACCCGACGAAGGTAGACCGCAGCGCGGCTTATGCGGCTCGCCATGTGGCTAAGAATATCGTCGGCGCGGGTCTTGCAGATAAGTGCGAGGTGCAGCTCGCTTACGCTATCGGCGTTGCAAAGCCGGTGTCTGTACTTGTCGATACGTTCGGCACGGGCAAGGTCTCCGATGATAAGCTCGCAGACGCCGTTAATAAGGTTTTCGACCTTCGCCCCAGCGCGATCATCAGGAATCTCAAGCTCAGAAACCCGATCTACCGCCCGCTCGCAAGCTACGGTCATATCGGCAGAGAGGATCTCGGCGTTGAGTGGGAAAAGCTCAACAAGGTCGATGAGCTGAAAAAGGCTGTACTTTGATACGATCCAACACAAAAAATAACAGCACTTCCCGCGCGGAAGTGCTTATTTTTTTTCGTTATTTATTATTATGAATATTATACATCGTCCTCGGTGAGTATCTTGATCGCGTTGTTGTAGCGCGCGATGCGCTCGAAGGTGTGCTCCGTGAAACGCTCGATACGCGAAAGATCGCTGTTGTGGCGAAGATCGGCAAGCTTTACCTTGCGCGCGAGCTCGTTGCGCTTGACCATTTGAATGTACTCATTGTACGGCATACGCTTGTCGCGGGTGAGGATATCGACCGCGTCAACTACCTCGTCGGGGAAGCCGCACGCTTCAAGCTTTTCGAGCGACACGCCCGCGTCCTCGACTACGTCGTGCAAAAGCGCCACGCAGACGGAATACTCGTCGTCCATCTGCTCAGCTAAATGGTACGGGTGATATACATACGGCATACCGCCGATATCTATCTGATTCTGGTGCGCCGCAAACGATATACGCAGCGCTTTCTTTGTAAGATCGGTATATATCATCATAACGATATCGACCCTTCACTAAATAAATTTCGGACAATTATGTACAATAAAAAACTGCAAAAAAATCCCGCATAACCGTAGGTGTTCGCAAATAACCTGCCTACTTATCGACAGGTGGGCGCCTCCTCACAGGTTCACGCTCCCTTCGTCCGCCGAAGCGGGAGGTCTGCAATCCGCTGCGAGAGTCCGGCTCCCTATTAAAAATTGTAGGGTTATAAAGAACACATTCACGCATTACGCAGGAAGTTTACGATTTATTTTTCGCGGCTCGACAAAGCCGCATCAAGATGACGGTCAGTCATCGTCCTCGCCGTCATAAAGACTTTCAAAACGCTCGGAGAATATTTCGTCGAGCTCGTTTAGCAGCTCATCATCTTCGACCTCGGCAAGCTGTTCCTCGCCGTCCTCTTCGACTACTTCAAATATGTAATATTCACCTTCGCTCTCGACCTGATCCTCCGGTTCGTCATACAAAGGAAGGAGAGCGTAGTACGTCTTGTCCTCATGCTCGAGCGTATCGAGTATCTCAAAGGAATGCTCCTCGCCGTCGTCGTCCAGAAGGACGATCAGATCCGGCTCAAATTCATCGTTCATTTCACCATACCTCCTGCCCGAAGTTCAATATCATCAACTTGAGGATAATCCAAACTCTACCTTTTTTCAGTACCTTTTGCGGGGGGCTTTCCGGTCGCCCCCCTCACCCCCTTCGGAACCATACTTATAAAACCAAAGGTTGGCGATATATCCTAATTTGATAACATTGACCCGAAATACCGGGATAAACTCGGCATTTCTCTTTACTATATTGTACTCGTTTTTGTGCGATAAGTCAAGAGAGTTCATAAAAAATTTTTATATTTTATGTAAATCGAAAGATTGTTATTTATTTTAGCGTATAATGTCGCGCAGGATCGAAACGGCTGCGGGTATCTTTCCGATGGGGATACCGGCAAAGCTCAGGTAAAAATATTTCAGTCCGTTTTTCTCGCGGCATTTGCCGAGACGTATGCCGCGGTCGCGCGCGCGTGAGCGAATGACCTCGATCGTGTTGTCGGCGGCGAGCTTTATCCTGACGCAGAGCGCCGTTTCTATCACGTCTACGACCGCCGTCGGAAAAGCCTTCTTCACCTCGCCGTACATAAGCTGCGACTTCGACGCGTACAGCTTTCTGAGACGGCGAAGCTGGCGGTCGAGCCTTCCCGACAAGATGTACTGCGAAAGCGCGAGCTGCTCCGATTTCGACGATGTCTGGTTGTAGTTTGACGAGCGTTCGGCATAGAGAGCGGCGAGCTTCATCGGCAGCACCATGTAGCTTATCCTGACGCTCGGCAAAAGCAGCTTTGAAAAGCTGCCGATGTAGACGACGCGCGAGGAGCACATTCCCTGAAGCGCGGGCACGGGCTTTGACGTGTAGCGCAGCTCGCCGTTGTAGTCGTCCTCGATTATCATAGCGTCGCGGCGTTCTGCCCAGCGTATGATCTCGGCGCGTTTATTTATCGGTATCGGCGCGCTGCCGCGGCTGCTGCCGGAGGAGTTTACGAAAAGTATGCGCGGCATCACGCCGTCGTCGAGGATAACGCCGTCTGAGTCCGCCGAAAGCCACGTTATGTCGTACCTGAAATCGGAGAATATCTGCTCGCCCTGCGGGAA
>OMPZ01000232.1 GCA_900313125.1 uncultured Eubacteriales bacterium
CACCGGAGACCCGCACCCCTCTTCCTTGCCTTGCGAAAATTATCCTCGAAAATCTTTTAAAGGTTTTAATTGAATATTAGTATTACTTGTCGTCTTTGCGTTCTCTCTTATCGCCGTAGTAACCGTAGCCGCCGTACTTGTAGTAACCGTACTTGTAGCCATGGTTGTAATAGTAAGCGTTCGATACGTCGGACTCGGCTTTGTATTCCATGAGGATAGCACCGATGACCTTAAGACCGGAGTTTTCGATGTTCGCCTTTGCGCGCTCGACCATTCTCTTATCGGTCGAGTCATGTCTTACCGCGAGGACAGCAGCGTCCATGTAGCGTCCGAGGACGGAAACGTCGCTGATGCCGAGACACGGAGGTGTATCGTAGATAACGTAGTCGTATCTGTTGGCGAGAGCTTCTACCACCTTCTGCATCTTAACGCTTGCAAGAAGCTCGGTCGGGTTCGGCGGGATAACGCCGCCCAGCAGGATATTCAGATCGGATTCGCTGTGCTTGAAAACAGCTTCGTCAAGCGGCACTTCGCCCTTGAGAACGTGAGTAAGTCCGATAGGGCTGCGCTGAAGTCTGTGAACGCTCGGAAGTCTCAGATCGCAGTCTACAAGGCAGACTCTTTTGCCGTAGCCCGCAAGCGTGAGCGCGAGGTTTACGGAAAGGTTCGTCTTGCCCTCGTCCTGAAGAGTGGACGTAACGAGAATGCTCTTGCACTCCTGTGCGACAGCAACGAACTCGATGTTCGACGCGATCATCTTGAATGCTTCGACGTAGTAGGTAGGCGCGTTCGGGTTTGTAACGCTGTATATTTCCTTCACCATGCCGGTGTGCTTGCGGCGTCCGTGACGGTGACGGCTATTTCTCTTTTCGGTAGTCTTTACCTGATTTGTGGTCTCACTGCTGCTCATTATTCACCGAACTCCTTTCTCTCGACAAACGGGATAACTCCGAGTACGGGTACGCCCAGGGTATTTGCGACGTCCGCCTCTGTCTTGAACTTTGTATCAAGCATCTCTCTGAGGATTATGAACGCTGCCGCAAGAACGAAACCGCCCATTGCGCCAACTGCCGTGTTTTTCTTTTTGTTCGGAGAAACGGGGTAGCCGTTGTTCGAGAGCGCAGGCTCATTCAGATCCTTTACGGAACCGGCTTCGACCTTCTCAAGGATCATCGGCTTTGAATACTCGACGAATTTAGCTACGAGGTCGAGCGCATACTCCGGGTTTGTGCTGACGCACGAGATCTCAACTACCTGTGTGTCGCCAACAAGACCTACGTCGATCGACTTTTTGAGATCCTCGTTGCTGATGTCGATGCCCATGTCCGCCTTGACCTGCTCAAGAACGCCGTCCGCCTTTATGATGATCGAATAAAGCTCTGCCAGATCCTGAGAGGACTGGATCTCACTCGGGTAGATATACTGAGAATCGGTTGCTCTGTTGTTTATGATAACAGTCGCAGTAGCTTTGTACTTCTCCGGGATAAGATACTTCGTTACCGAAAAAGCCAAGCCGCCTCCGATGATTCCCGCGATGATAATGAATATCAGATGCTTGC
The DNA here is from genome assembly GCA_900313125.1 of uncultured Eubacteriales bacterium. Taxonomy (GTDB): domain Bacteria; phylum Bacillota; class Clostridia; order Oscillospirales; family Acutalibacteraceae; genus RUG592. The sequence continues at coordinate 1,560 of OMPZ01000232.1, forward strand.
GAAGAAGTCCAAACAAAAGCATCAGGTCAATGGTATATTCTTCCTGGTTGTTCACGTTTTCGTTCATTAATCTTTACTCCACCTTTTCACTCAACATTCGCAATTATTTTTGATAAAAATTATATTTAACCTTTGTCATACGCGAAAAATGATAGACATACACATCATATCAAATACCTACGCAAAGCATTTACAATATTTTGTGCCCTAAGGCAATCCACTCAATATTATTACATTTTACGGGGTTTTTGTCAAGTGCGTAATTAAACAAATTGCTTATTTCACATAATTACCTTTTAGGTATTTTTTATATGTAAAAATCGCTGCGCTATTTTATAAACAGGAGCGCAGCGACTCCGACATTATTCATTATTCATTAGTCATTATTCATTAGTCACTATTCATTATAATCCCCCGGTCACCTGTCCCAATACTTTCTGTCAAGACTGCGGTACTGTACGGCTTCGGCAACATGAGACTGCTTGATAGTTTCGCTGCCCTCAAGGTCGGCTATCGTGCGCGAGACCTTGAGTATCTTGCTGTAGGCGCGCGACGAAAGCCCGAGCTTTTCAAAAGCCTTTTTGAGCAGCGCGTCCGCCTTGTCGTCAAGGGCGCAGAACTCATGCAGCTTACCTGTCGGAATGCGGGCGTTCGCGCTGATGTCAAGCCCCTTGAAACGCTCAAGCTGCACACGCCGCGCCTTGTTCACTCTCTTCCGTATCTCGGCGGAGGATTCGGCGGGTATCGAGCTTGAAAGCTCCTCGTACTGCACCGCGGGCACCTCGATATGAATGTCGATACGGTCAAGCAGCGGACCCGAGATCTTGTTGAGATACCTCGCGACCTCTGCCCGGGAGCAGGTGCATTTTCTGACGCCCGTGCCATAATAGCCGCACGGGCACGGGTTCATGGCGCACACGAGCGCCACGCTGCATGGGTAGGTGAGCGTTCCGCTGACGCGCGATATCGTGACCGTGCCGTCCTCAAGCGGCTGACGCAGCACCTCCATCGTCTGGCGCGAAAACTCAGGGAACTCATCGAGAAACAGAACGCCGTTGTGCGCGAGCGATATCTCGCCGGGTCTTGGGATAGTACCTCCGCCAGCAAGCCCCATCGGAGATATCGTGTGGTGCGGCGCGCGGAACGGCCGCCTGTCTATCAGCGAGACTCCGCTCGGGATATTCCCGGCAATGGAGTGTATTTTTGTAGTTTCGATCGTCTCTTCAAAAGTCATGTCGGGGAGGATAGTCGGCATACGCTGCGCAAGCATACTTTTTCCCGAGCCGGGAGGCCCGACAAGCAGGATATTGTGGCTGCCTGCCGCCGCTATCTCAACGGCGCGCTTAGCTTCGTACTGACCCTTCACCTGTGAGAAATCGACGGCAAAGTCGCCGAGCGTCACGGTCAGCTCCTCCGGGTCGGCTTTTGCTATCTCGCCGCGTCCAGTCAGGTGTCTGTACAGCGACATAACGTCTTTCACGGGGTAGACGTCTATCCCCTTCACTACTGCCGCCTCGGCGCGGTTGTCGTGCGGCACGAATATGCGCCTGAAGCCGAGCTTCTGCGCTTCTATCACCATAGGCAAAACGCCGTTGACGGAATGCACCTCGCCCGACAGCGACAGCTCGCCTATAAACACAGCATTCTCCGTATCGGCTGCAAGCTGACCGGAAAGCTTCATCAGCGCGATAAATATAGGCAGGTCGTACAGCGGTCCGACCTTTTTGATATCGGCAGGCGCAAGGTTCACCGTGATATGACCCAAAGGAAATTCAAAGCCGCAGTTTTTCATTGACGAGCGCACACGGTCGCGCGATTCCTTGACAGCCGCGTCGGGCAGACCCACGACGTCAAACGCCGGCAAGCCCTGAGATATAGCGGCCTCCACATCAACCTTATAAGCGTCGATGCCGGCAAGACCCATTCCGTTTATCCTTTCAACCATAAGCTTTCCCCCGTCGATGTTTTTCATTAAAAGCTCTGCTTTCAACAAACAGAGACAAAGCCGAAGGCTTTGTACGTTCAGTTGGGGATTTTACCCCTACTGAACGTGAGATGCCCCCCGCCGCCTATAGAGGCGGGGGACATCTCCTCTGCGGTTATATAAATTATAATATATTTTGCAATAAATTTCTACTGTCAATAAAAGTTTTTTGGGAGAAAAAAGTCCCCCTGCAAAAGCAGGAGGACTCATTGGTCATTGAATTAAAGTATCTTCGGGATCAAAGCTCTGCGAAGTACTTGATCGTTCTAACCATCTGGCTTGTGTAGCTGTTCTCGTTGTCGTACCAAGAAACTACCTGAACCTCATAGAGGTCGTCAGCGATCTTGGAAACCATTGTCTGGGTAGCATCGAAGAGTGAGCCGTATCTCATACCTATAACGTCGGAAGATACGATCGGATCCTCGTTGTAGCCGAAGGACTCGGAAGCTGCTGCCTTCATAGCTGCGTTGATGCCTTCCTTAGTTACGTCAGCGCCCTTAACAACTGCTGTAAGGATAGTTGTGGAGCCTGTCGGAACCGGAACACGCTGAGCGGAGCCGATGAGCTTGCCGTTGAGCTCAGGGATAACAAGACCGATAGCCTTTGCAGCA
>OMPZ01000230.1 GCA_900313125.1 uncultured Eubacteriales bacterium
ATGGTTAAGATGGATAATTTCACGCATATCAAATACCTCCTGCGGTAAATGAAAAAATTATAGAAATGCAGGGCTCCGGAAAGAGCTTCCGAAGTCCTGCCGTAATAGTCAATATTTTGTTTTACAGCTCTACGCCGTTTTTCTTCAGCAGCTCGCGCGCACTCTCTACCGAGTCGATACCTGTAAGGTTCTTGATCGGTGCAAATTCATTTTCGCGTACTACCTCGTAGGGCAGGCACGAAGAAAGCTGGTGTATCATATCGAGAACGAGCTGTTCAAACTTTATACCGTTCGGCGACGTCGGCGAAACGTTTTCGCCCTCGTCGGTGATGTACGGTATCTTCTTGTTTACAACGTGGAGCGGCATCTTGTCGTCCGTCACCTTTTCAAGCTCCGCCGTGCGGAAAAGGTAGTTGAGGATAACGCCGTAGTTGTACGCGGGGTCGCCGTTTTCGTCCTTGGCGTCCATCATCTCCTGCGACAGCTCGTAATACTCGACTATAGACGGTCTGCCGTCCTCAAGGCACATTACGCCGACCTTCTCGTCCGGGGCAGCCTTGCGAACTACCTTCGCGCCTACGCTGACGTCTGCAAGCACGGTCGCGCCCACAAAGCACGGGTCGCAGATACGCTGGAGAACATTATCAACAGCGAAAACGTCGATCCACTCGATGCCCTCGTCGGCGAGTATCTTGTCAAGACCCGCGCGCACCATTGACGAATACCAGCCCGCGTTTCCGTTAGGCGAGGTAGATATCCTGTCCTTTGCCTCCATATAAAGGCGGCCGTTCATATCGCAGCAGGGCGCCATGCTCTGCTTGAAGAATACGATCTTATCCTCTCTGTAGCCGAAATAGTTCTGCTCCTTGAAGAACGCGACCGTATCGTCGTTGTTCTTCTCGCTCGTCATAATGAAAAGGCGTATCCATGTACCGGACTTCTTCACGACGTCGAGCAGATTCTTCACGATGCATTCAAAAATATACAGCGGCTTTGTGATGCCGAGGTCATACATACCCTTCGGGTGGTCGAAGCCGAGACGCGTTCCCATGCCGCCGGCAAGCAGAAGAGCCGCCGTTTTTCCGCTGCGGATAGCCTGCATACCTGCGTCGTAAAGCTCCTGTCTGCGCTCGTTTATCTCTCCGAGCTGCATTGCCGAAAGAGGAGAGAACTCTCCGCGCTCACCGCCCTTATCGTTTATGTGCGAAAGTACCGAAAAATCCGTCTCGTCTATCTGCTCGAGAAGAGCCTGCTGCTGCGGCTGCGAAAGCTCGCCGTAAAATTTCAGAACGTGTTCCTGACCTATGCTTTCGAGTTTTTTCTTTGCCTGTTCAAGATCCATATAATTACCTCCTTTGTTTTTGTGCATCTTGTTTTCTTTAATATATATTATCAAACAAAACAGAAACATTTTCAAGCGGAAATCCATACGCCTCAGGAAATTTACAATCTGTTCACATTATTTTTTTGCGTCCTTTGCCGTGTCGTTATTGCAGTTACACTTTTTTGCACCTGTTCGGCTGCACGCCGAGCAGTCGCCGCAGCAGCTTCGCTTGCCGGTAAAGCTGCGAACCGTCATTACGACCGCGGGTATCAGCACGGCTGCGATAAGAACGATAAGTATGATGTCGATAGGTTTCAATCAAACCACCCCCATAAGAAGTCCGACAAGGTGTACCAGCAGCGCGGCTATCCACGCGACCGCGCACTGCCAGACAACGACCGCGGCTGCCCATTTTCCGCCAAGCTCGCGCTTTATCGACGCCACCGCCGCAACGCACGGCGTATACAGCAGCGTGAACACAAGCAGGCAGGCAGCCGAAAGCGTTGTCATTGCCGTTGACACACCGTCGGCGTAAAGGATATTCAGCGTCGTTACAACGCTCTCCTTCGCCATGAATCCGCTGATGAGAGAAACGAGTATCCTCCAGTCGCCCAGACCGATCGGCTTCATGATCGGCACGAACACGCCTGTTATCCCGGCGAGTATGCTGAGCTGCGCGTCGTCTACCATATTGAGCTGGAAGTCAAATTTCTGCAAAAACCAAATTGCGACCGTCGCCACAAGAATGACGGAGAACGCCTTCTGAAGGAAGTCCTTCGCCTTCTCCCACAGAAGCTGCGCCACGTTTCTCGCGCCGGGCAGACGGTAGTTGGGCAGCTCCATAACGAACGGCACAGGCTC
>OMPZ01000227.1 GCA_900313125.1 uncultured Eubacteriales bacterium
GTCAAGGTCGTCGCCTACGTTGTACTCGTCGCTGTCGCGCTCCGTATAACCAAATTCAAGGTCGTTGGCGTTAAGTCTGAACACCGCTGCGTATGATGGAACATCCGCGAGACAATAAACGCATTTTATCTTGTAGTAGCTCATTTGATAAGATCATCCTTTCGTTAGCTGTACTCTAAGGAACCGTGATCGGCTCCGACGGCTGCTAATTATAGTTTAATTTATAATGCACGGCGGTCTGCCGTTATGACGGGTCTTTGCGAAGTCTGCGAGCGCCAATTCTCCTTCCCCAACGAACGAGCGCGGCAAATTTGGCGCTTCCGGGCAGCAAACTGCCTAAAATACGCCTGTGCCCGGTAGCAATAATAAACAAATTATCGCCGCCGCTATTTGTTCTTCGTAAAAAACTCCGAAATTCACTACATATTGTAACATATTTATATGGAAAATTCAATATACTCCAGGTATAAACTTTTTGTGACGTTGCCAAATTGTTTGGTAAAATTTCGTGCAAAATGTTCATTTATTAAAAAATGTAATGATTTTTTGGTAAAAAGTTGAATACACCAGCACCATTATCGCGGTCATTTGTGTAATTTTATCATGACGCGCAAACAACCGCCCCTTTTTGAGCATTGTCATTAACTTAAGGATTCTCGTATCATTGTAACCCCTCAGTCTCCGCTGTCGCGTCGGTCGGTGCTGTTGCCTGCGGCAACGTCTTCCACCGTAGACCCGCACCCCTCTTCCTTGTCTTGCAAAAATTATCCTCGAAAATTCTTTTAAAGCTTTTAATCAGAAATCAGTATTAGCTTTCGCATCAATAACTTTTTCGACAAGCAAACCCGCCCCTTTTAAGGGGCGGGTAATTTAAATTTCGCCGCAAACGACAGACAGCGTGCAGTTGTTTACGTCGAGTATCTCTGACAGCCTTTCGTTGATGTCGTCAAGCGTGGCGTTTGCCGCGGAATCAACATATTCAAAAAGCTCTCTGTTTTCAAAATCCATGTCGATTATGACGTTCGCGATGTTCTCGTTCGAGTTGAAGTCGGAGATGATGTTGCCGTAAACGGCTCTCTTCGCGCGCTCAAACTCCTCCTTCGGAATGCCGTTCTCCTTCGCCGCCGCGATATATTCCTTGATTATCTCGGCAGCCCTCTTCGGGTCGCGCGACTCGCCGCCGAAGATCACCGCGGCGTAATTCGGGCCCTCCATGCGCTCGAAGTCGAACGAATCGTTGATAAGCTGAGAATCGAGCAGCTTGTTGTACAGCGGGCTTGACTGCGACGCGAGCGCGTAGAGCAGAATGTCGGTGTACGCCGCCTTTGCGCTGCCGATAGGCTCGCTGCCTATCCTCTCCTTGAAGCCCAGATTGAACATCGGGATAGTTACGGGGAACTTCTGCTCGATATAAGCCTGTCCGACCTCATACGGCTCTTCCTCAAAAATGCTCTCGACCTCGTGCTTCTCGCAGGGCTTGAGCATCTTGTCGGCTATCTTCAAGACCTGCTCGACGTTCGTGTTGCCGGCAACGCAGAGCGTCATGTTGTGCAGGTTGTAGAAGCTGTTGTAGCATTCATAGAGCTTTTCGGCGGTTATCTCGGCGATCGACTCGACCGTACCCGCGATGTCTATCCTGACGGGGTGCTTTTGGTACATTCCGACAAGCGTGTTGAACATAACGCGCCAGCTCGGCGAATCGTCGTACATTCTGATCTCCTGACCGATGATACCCTGCTCCTTTGCGACGGTCTGAGCCGTGAAGTACGGCGACTGTACGAAGTCGAGAAGTATCTCGAACGACTCCTCGAACTTCTCCGTGCAGGAGAAAAGGTAGCACGTTTTCTCAAACGAGGTGTACGCGTTGGCATTCGCGCCCGTTTTCGCGTAGCGCGCGAAGGCGTCGCCGTCCTCGCTCTCAAACAGCTTGTGCTCGAGGTAGTGCGCTATCCCGTCGGGCACCGTTATCTCCTCGCCGCCGTCTACTTTGAAGCGCGTGTTCACCGAGCCGTACTTCGTGCCGATTATCGCGTAGGTCGATTTGTAGCCCTCCTTCGGGTAAACGTAGATCGTAAGTCCCGAGGGGTGGTCTATAACGTAGTATTTATCCTTTACAAGGCTGCTTTCAACTGTTCTTATATCCATATCATTCTTCCTCCTCGCCGCTGCCTGTCAGAACGTACACCGTGTCGAGCGTGAGGCGGTTCGCCGCTGCGACGATAGTCTCTTTTGTCACGGCGTTTATCTTCTCTGCCTGCTCCTGCGGAGTGAGCGCCTTGCCCTTGAACACCTGACCGAGATACCACGCCTGCGTGCCCGCCGAGGAATCGACCGAGGTGAGGTACGCGTTTGCAAGGCTAAGCTTTGCGCTCTCGATCTCTTCGTCGGTTATATTGCCGTTTTTCATATCGTCGATCTCATGGAGGATAGCCTGCTTCGTCTTTTCGATGTTGTCCTTCTGAACGCCGCTCTCGACCGTCATGATGCCCTTGTTCGGGTCGTAGCCGGAAACGCAGTAGTAGCAGAGACTGAGCTTCTCGCGGACGTTGTTGAACAGCTTTGAATGAGCCGTACCGCCAAGCACGGCGCACATCAGCTTTACGTCGTCCACCTTTTCGTCCGGCTCGGCGCAGTCGGTGCGGAAGCCGAGCATGAGCTTTGACTGTACGACGTCGATGCAGTCGGTCTGCTCCTTAACGCTCTCCGCCCTTGCGACGATCTTCGTCTTATCGCAGACGGGCGCGCGGTCGGTCTCGGCGAATCTCTTTGTGAATATCTCCTGCACGCTCTGCGTGTCGTTGGCGGTAAGGCAAACTATCTCGATGCGCGCCTTTTTGATAAGGTCGAGGTACGCGCCGTAAACGTCCTTTGCGGTGAGAGCGGCTGCCTGCTCCTTTGTGCCGCTGAGGTTCACGCCGTACTTCTCGTCGCGGCACATGACCTCGAGAAA
>OMPZ01000226.1 GCA_900313125.1 uncultured Eubacteriales bacterium
GATTGCTCTTGAGTTATTCTGAAACAAAGCTCCATAAGGCTGTCGGAAAGATGAACGTTTTCAACGATAACGTCATCGTACTTCATGCCGATATCGTAATGGCTGAAATTCCAAAAGCTGCGTATGCCGCAGTCGTACAGCCGCTGAGATATCTCCTCAACTACCTTTTTCGGCACGCAGATCACCGCGGTGACTGCCTCGTGCTCCTTGAGAAAAGACTCAAGGTCATCGGTGCTCATGATCGTGATGCCGCCGATAACGGTGCCTATCTTGCGTTCGTCCTTGTCGAATATCCCGATAAGATCGAAGCAGCGGTTCTCGTACACCACCTGATTCGCGATAGCCGTGCCGATGTTTCCTGCTCCGACGAGTATCGCCGGGTACAGGCATTTTATACCGAGTATCCCTTCGATCTCCTCGCGAAGCTGCGTGACGGAGTAGCCGATACCCTGCTGCCCAAATTCACCGAAACAGTTGAAGTCCTGTCTCACCTGCGACGCCGTTGAGCTCATTCGTTTTGCAAGCTCGTTCGAGCTTATGTGCGAGATCCCCTGTTTGTCAAGCTCCCTCAGAAAGCGGTAGTACCGCGGTAACCGCCTGACAACGGACGAGGATATGTTGTCTCTCTTAGCCATCTCGAAGTCCTCTTCAATGAAAAAGCGATCAGGGCGGCAAGTGCCCCGTTAAGGAATGCCGCCCGTGAATATTACAGCATTTCCTTGAGCCTTACGTCTACAGCCTTCAGGAAATCTTCGGTGTTTACCTTCTGCTTGTTCGGCAGAGTCGAAAGCAACGCGAGGTCGCCTGTCATAACGCCGTCCTCTATCGTCTTGATAGCAGCCTTCTCAAGCTTGTCTGCAAAGTCGCAAAGCTCGGGGGTCGAGTCGAGCTCGCCGCGCTTTCTGAGCGCGCCTGTCCATGCGAAGAGCGTTGCAACGGAGTTTGTCGAGGTCTCCTCGCCCTTGAGGTGCTTGTAGTAGTGGCGCTGAACGGTGCCGTGAGCAGCTTCGTACTCATATACGCCGTCGGGCGATACGAGTACGGAGGTCATCATCGCGAGCGAACCGAACGCCGTCGCGATCATGTCGGACATAACGTCGCCGTCGTAGTTCTTGCAAGCCCAGATGTAGCCGCCGTCGGAGCGGATAACGCGTGCAACAGCGTCGTCGATGAGCGTGTAGAAGAACGAGATGCCTGCGTCGCTGAACTTTTCCTTATATTCTGTCTCAAAGATCTCGTTGAAGATATCCTTGAAACGGTGGTCGTAGATCTTGGAGATCGTGTCCTTCGACGCGAACCAGATATCCTGTTTCTTGTCGAGAGCGTAGTTAAAGCAGGAGCGCGCAAAGCTTGCGATGCTCTTGTCGAGGTTGTGAACGCCTTGGATAATGCCGTCCGTCTTGAAATCGTGAATGAGCGAACGCTCCTCGCTGCCGTCGGGCTTTGTTACGCAAAGCTCAGCCTTGGAGCCTGCTTCGACGCGCATTTCGGTGTTCTTGTAGATGTCGCCGTAAGCGTGACGCGCGATCGTGATCGGCTTAGTCCATGTGGGAACGTAGGGAGTTATGCCCTTCACGAGGATAGGGCAGCGGAAAACCGTGCCGTCGAGCAGCGCTCTGATCGTGCCGTTCGGCGACTTCCACATCTCCTTGAGGTCGTACTCCTTAACGCGGTCTGCGTTCGGTGTGATAGTGGCGCACTTAACGGCAACGCCGTACTTCTTCGTAGCTTCTGCGGAGTCGATAGTAACCTGGTCGTTCGTCTCGTTTCTGTGAACGAGTCCGAGGTCGTAGTACTCCGTTTTGAGGTCAACGTAAGGCGTGATAAGGATATCCTTTATCATCTGCCAGATAACTCTTGTCATCTCGTCGCCGTCCATCTCAACGAGCGGCGTTTTCATTTGGATCTTATCGGACATTTTCTTGTCTCTCCTTTATAGTTAAAATCTTTTGTCAATATACTCAATATCCGGAGCATACTTTTGGATCTCGCAAATAATATCGGCAAACGGCGGGTGAGACGACTCTATGACGCTTATCGAGTAAAGCGTGACCCTCTTTTTGTTCTTCATTACTGCGACAAGTCTTTCTCCCGTTTGAGCGGATCTATACGTCTCCGCTTTACGCCATATCTGATCTATATCGGCAAGGCGAACGATCACGCCCAATCCCTTGCCGATGAAAAAATGCCTGCCGCAGATAACTCTGCCGTTCAGAAACCGCTTTCCGTTTCTGTAATCTTCCCAAATAAACGAGTCGCAGGCATTTTTCTCCGCATCCTTAACGGATCTCTTCGCGATCATCAGGTAAATGAACCGCAGACAGAAAAATACAACGCCCATAACGGCTGTTGCCGAGCCTACGATGACCGCCCTCCAATGCTCGGTGCATATCGCATTTGCTATCAGATATGCGATCGGAGAGATAGCCGCAGTAACGATACCGCAGATCATTACTGCAAAAGGCGGCGTAACAAAATCAAGTATCTCTTTCTTTTGCGAATCGTTCATATTTATTTTCCTTTACCGAAACTGTCATCTCACCAGCGAAGCTATACCTGCTATAATAGCGGCGAGCATCGGGAAGCCGGCGAGCGTGCTCGTCCACTTTTTGATGTGCGCTTTGATCGGTATGTACGGTCTCAGATCCTCCGTGCCGGGAATGAGCCACGCCTTTGTGTGACCTACCCAGTAAAGGTCGATAAAGAACCTGTCGAACAGACCCGATATCAGGTAGACCGCCGTCATCTGAAGAAAACCGTCAAGAAAGCCTTCCGCGCCGTTTATCCCGTAGACCATTGCGGGAACGAGGAACAGCAGCGGCACGAAAACAGCGGCGCCCGACAGCAGAGAATTTCGCTTTATCCTGTCCTTCGTCGTAAGCCCGAGCTCGACTACTCTGTCTTTGACGTCCTGTTCGTAAAATACTACGAGCCCGACAGCGCCGTTGGCTGTGCCGATCACGCAGACCAGCAGCAGCCAAAAGCTCATGAATGCTCCTTCGAGCAGAATGTTTATCATTTGTTGCTCTCTCTTGTGTAGTCGAGCAGACCGCCCGCGAGAATGATGTCTCTCGTTCTCTCCGTGAGGTCGCAGTCTACGGGGATATCTATGCCCTTTGTGATGTTCTTCACAACGAGAGCTTCGCCCTTCGTTACCTTGTCGCGAACGTTCTCGATAGCAAGCTCGTCGCCCTGGTCGATCCTGTCGTAATCGTCGGCATTTACGAATGTCAGCGGAAGGATACCCGCGTTGATGAGGTTTGCACGGTGGATACGAGCAAAGCTCTTTACGAGAACAGCCTTAACGCCGAGGTAGAGCGGAGCCAAAGCGGCGTGCTCTCTTGACGAGCCCTGACCGTAGTTGGAGCCGCCTACGATGAACGACTTGCCGAGCTCGAGCGCCCTCTGCGGGAACTCCTTGTCGCATACCGTAAAGCAGTGCTGCGAGATAGCCGGGATATTAGAGCGCAGCGGAAGGATCTTCGCGCCTGCCGGCATGATGTGGTCGGTAGTGATGTTGTCGCCTACCTTGAGCGAGCAGGAAGCTTCGATAGACTCGTCGAGCGGAGCTGTTTTCGGGAAAGGCTTGATGTTCGGACCTCTGAGCACCTCTACCTCGTCCATCTTGCTCTCCTCGATCGGCTCAACGACCATGTTGTCGTTGATGAGGAACTTCTCGGGCAGCTTGATCTCAACGGGATCGCCGAGCGTTCTCGGGTCTGTGAACACGCCTGTGAGCGCAGACGCAGCCGCCGTTTCGGGGCTTACGAGGAATATCTGACCGTCGGCTGTGCCGGAACGACCGAGGAAGTTTCTGTTAAAGGTTCTCAGCGAGATACCTGCCGAGTTGGGCGACTGACCCATGCCGATGCACGGACCGCAGGCGCATTCGAGTATTCTTGCGCCGGCGGAGATAAGGTCGCCGAGAGCGCCGTTGAGCGCGAGCATATTGTACACCTGCTTTGAGCCGGGCGCGATCGAAAGCGAAACGCCGGGGTGTACTGTCTTGCCCTTGAGGATAGCCGCAACGCGCATGAGGTCGAGGTAGCTCGAGTTTGTACATGAGCCGATGCATACCTGATCTATCTTCTGCGGGCCGATCTCCTCGATAGTCTTAACGTTGTCCGGGCTGTGAGGACAAGCCGCCATAGGTGCGAGCTTCGACAGGTCGATATTGATCTCCTCGTCGTAAACCGCGTCGTCGTCGCTCTTAAGCTCCGTCCATACCTCTTCTCTGCCCTGAGCCTTGAGGAACTCGCGGGTCACCTCGTCGGAGGGGAAGATGGAGGTGGTAGCGCCGAGCTCCGCGCCCATGTTTGTGATGGTAGCTCTTTCGGGAACGGTGAGAGTCTTAACGCCCTCGCCCGCATACTCGATGATCTTGCCAACGCCGCCCTTTACGGACATTATGCGAAGCACCTCGAGAATGATATCCTTCGCGGATACCCACGGAGAAAGCTTGCCGGAGAGGTTTACGCGAACCATTTTCGGCATTGTTATGTAGTACGCGCCGCCGCCCATAGCAACAGCAACGTCAAGTCCGCCCGCGCCCATTGCGAGCATACCGATGCCGCCGCCCGTAGGCGTATGGCTGTCGGAGCCGATGAGCGTCTTTCCGGGAATGCCGAAACGCTCGAGGTGTACCTGATGGCAGATACCGTTGCCGGGGCGTGAGAACCAGATGCCGTGTTTCTTTGCCACCGTCTGGATAAAGCGGTGGTCGTCGGCGTTCTCAAAGCCGGTCTGGAGCGTATTGTGGTCGATGTAGGCTACGCTCTTCTCTGTCTTTACGCGCGGCA
>OMPZ01000225.1 GCA_900313125.1 uncultured Eubacteriales bacterium
ATCCAGGCTACACTCGCATTCCTCGATTGGGTAATCACAAGCGACGAAGGCAGAACAGCTATGGCTACAGACATGGGCTTCGTAACTCCGTTTAAGACATTTGACGAGGACGCTAAGTATCAGGCTAACAACGCTCTTATCAAGGCTGCTGATGAGTACATCGCTGCTGGTAAGACAGCCGTTAAGTGGAACTTCTCCACAATTCCTTCCGAGAAGTGGAAGGACGGCGTTGGTTCCGCACTCCTTGAGTACGCTCAGGGCACAGGCGATTGGGACGCTGTTAAGACAGCATTCGTAGACGGCTGGAAGACAGAGTACGACGCAGCTAACGCAGGCGGCGACGAAGCTGCTGCTGCAGACGACGGCGCTGCTGAGGAAAGTGCTGCTGAGTCCGAGGGCGAAGGCGAAGCTGCTGCTATCTAATCAAGCGAAATAATTGACTTTAAGAGAGTGGACGGAGCTGCTCCGTTCACTCTCTGTGATTAAACGGCAATCCTATTGGATTGCCGCAGCGCGAAAGCGTATATGAGTTCGGCGATTGTCGAAAAGGTGATTTTTCACTGCAAGGTACTCCCGAAGATCGGTGATACTTATGATAAATATTGATGAACTTATAATTTACAGACATCTTGATAACGACGATGTTCTCCGCAATATTGTTTATACCATGAACAAGACGGAGTGCATAAGCTGTATGCCCGATCAGGATTTTGACAGGTCGCGAATTTATTCCGCGATCCATCGTCTGATCGAGTTAGCCGGGATCTACGGCTTCAAGGGCAATCTGTGGCAGAATTATCTCACGCTGCTGCTTGTCAGCAATGAAAACGCGTTCAGCACGGCGTGCGAGATGCGCGGCATGGACGACAGCCCGCTCAGGCGGCTCGCGATACATGATTTCATGATCTTCAGGGAGCTGTTTCGGTGCGATTTCCGTGAGCTCTCCGAATTTGCCGACATAAGCATTTTTGAGCTGCTGTCGGATTACAGCGGAGCGCAGGGCGGCGGAAAGGCGTTCAACAAACGGATACGCGACTGTATATGCGAGCTGAGCGAAAGACTCGCCGACAGCCGCGGTATAGATGAATTTGCCGACAACGTGATAGATTTCTACCGCCGTTTCGGTGTAGGCAAGCTGGGTCTGCACAAGGCGTTTCGCATTGACAAGGGCGAAAACGGCGCGGCTATCGTTCCGATAACGAACATCGCTCACGTCAGGCTTGACGACCTTGTCGGCTACGAAAGCGCGAAAAAGCAGCTTACCGACAACACGGAGGCGTTCCTAAAGGGCAAGCGTGCGAACAACTGCCTGCTTTACGGAGACGCCGGCACGGGCAAATCGTCAAGCATCAAGGCTATCCTCAACAAGTATTATGAGGACGGACTGAGGATCATCGAGGTCTACAAGCATCAATTCAAGGATATCAACGATATTATCGCTCAGATCAAAAACCGCAACTACAAGTTTATACTCTACATGGACGATCTTTCGTTTGAGGATTTCGAAACGGAGTATAAATATCTCAAGGCGGTCATCGAGGGCGGACTTGAAAAAAAGCCGGAGAATGTTCTGATCTACGCGACGTCAAACAGACGCCACCTTATCAAGGAGAGCTTCTCCGACAGAGACGGCTGGAGCGGCGACGTCCACAAGACGGATACCGTTCAGGAAAAGCTGTCGCTTGCGGCACGCTTCGGCGTGACGATCTACTTCGGTTCACCGGATAAAAAGCAGTTTCAGGAAATAGTTCGCGAGCTTGCGCGCAAAGACGATATCAGATTACCCGAAGAGCAGCTTTTGCTTGAAGCGAATCGCTGGGAGCTTAATCACGGCGGTTTCTCGGGGCGTACTGCGCGGCAGTTTATAGACTACCTTCTGGGGCAGCAGTAATTATCATACCTTTCGGTGAAAAGCTACCTTTTCGCTATTCGCCGGATCTCATATTTATTTGCACATTTGTGTTTATCCGCAGGTTCGTTTGCTGCGGTATCGGGTCGGGGCGCGAACCCGGCCGGCAGACAAGAAGGGAAGATCAAAGTGAGTAAAAAAGAATTAAGACCATATTTTCCCCTTTTTGCATTGCCTACATTCATAGCGTTTATGATCGGATTCGTTGTTCCGTTCGGACTTGGCATCTACCTTTCGTTCTGTAAGTTTACGACGGTAAGAGATGCCGTTCCGGTAGGAATAAGGAACTACAAGGATATGTTCAGGGATCCCGATTTTATTCACGCGCTGTGGTATACGGCAGTGTTCGCGGTCGTATCGGTTATCACGATCAACTTTTTCGGTTTCGCGATAGCGATGCTCCTTACAAAGGGAATCAGAGGAACAAACCTCTTCAGAACGGTATTCTTCATGCCGAACCTCATCGGCGGTATCGTTCTCGGTTACATCTGGCAGCTTATTTTCAACGGCATCCTCGCACAGTTTGACCTTACGCTTACGTTCAGCGAGGTGTACGGCTTCTGGGGCCTGATCATACTAATGAACTGGCAGCAGATCGGATACATGATGATAATTTACATCGCCGGTATCCAGAATGTTCCGCCGGATCTTATCGAGGCAGCAAAGATCGACGGCGCGACCGGCAGACAGGTTCTCGGTCACGTTATCCTTCCGATGGTAATGCCCTCGATCACAATTTGTACATTCCTTACGCTCACAAACTCGTTTAAGCTGTTCGACCAGAACCTTGCTCTTACAAACGGTTTGCCCGCGAATAAGTCGGAGCTGCTTGCGCTCAACATTTACAACACCTTCTACGGACGCGTTGGCTTTGAAGGCGTCGGTCAGGCTAAGGCTGTTGTATTCTCGATCATCGTTGGTGCGCTCGCTATAGTTCAGCTCGTCCTCACACACAGGAAGGAGGTACAGCAGTAATGGCTAAATATGTTCCCGAAACGCTGCAGAAGGGCGACCTCCTGCCTCCCGAAATACAGGCTATCGTCGAGGAAAAATCGAAGAAAAGCTCGTACAGCTACAACGCGAGACGCTCGCCGTATTCAATGGTATGGACTGTACTTCTCTCGATCATTTCTGTTATTTACATAATCCCGGTACTTCTCGTGCTGATGAACTCGTTCAAGAGAAAGGCGTACATCAGCCGTAACCCGTTCAATATGCCCTCAGGCAAAATGTTCGTGGGTCTCGAGAACTACCAGAACGGTATTCAGAAGATCGGCTTCTTCTCGGCATTTGGCAACTCCCTTATCATCACTATCGGCTCGGTTATCGTTATCATTCTCTGCTGCTCGATGGCAGGCTGGTACATCACACGAGTTAATTCGATATTCACTAAGGGTCTTTACTACCTTTGCGTATTCTCGATGATCGTACCTTTCCAGATGGTTATGTACACGCTCGCAAAGGTTGCCGACACGTTAAAGCTCGGCACACCGTGGGGCATCATCATCGTTTACCTCGGCTTCGGAGCCGGACTCGCCGTCTTTATGTTCTGCGGATTTGCGAAGAGTATCCCGCTGGAGATAGAAGAGGCGGCGATGATCGACGGCTGCAACCCGGTACAGACGTATTTCCAGGTCGTTATGCCGATCCTCAAGCCTACGGCTATTTCGGTAGCTATCCTTGAAGCAATGTGGATCTGGAACGACTACCTTCTCCCGTCGCTCGTACTTGACAAGACAAAGTACAAGACGATCCCGATTGCTATCCAGTACCTCAAGGGCGGCTACGGTTCGGTCGATATGGGCGCAATGATGGCTATGCTCGTGCTCGCAATTCTCCCGATCATTATCTTCTACGCATTCTCGCAGAAGTACATCATCGACGGTGTTGTTGCCGGCGCAGTAAAGGGTTAATTCACACATTGTTGTTGAATTACGCTACAGTTTAACACAACAGCGGTCATGCTCGGAGTGGTTCCCTGCATGACCGCTTTTATTTTCCGAGTTCGCAGTATTTCTTCGTTAATTTACAAAATAATCCGTTTAATTTAAAGAAAAATTCATAGAGCCTTAACAAACAAATCCGTATTTCGGTTATAATATAAGTGTACTCAGGCGGTGCCGCACCGCGTTGAGTATATGTTCTACCCTCCTCAAAATGTACCCCTCAAACAAGGAAAGCAGCCGATTGCCCGCAACAATTGGCTGCTTTTCGTTTTTTGTAAAAAAATTTGTCGGACAAGCGACGCGGACAGCCCCTCCCGTATAGTATGTATTATAAATGCTAAGGCGGAAGCGAAAAGCAAAAGCCAAGGCGTTTAAATGATATTTTAGGAGGCACATTTTATGTGTAACACATTTGGTAACAATAGCTGTACTTGGATCATCCTTCTCGTGATCATTCTCATCGCTTGCAACGGCAACTGCGGCAACGACAACGGTGGCTGCGGCTGTGGCTGTGGCTGCAACTAATAGCTTTGCTGAATTTTAAATGATATGACGTGAATATTCACGGTAACATTTCCAATAATAATGTTGTAATATTGTTGGAGGTGTTACCGTGAAAAAGGATTTTTTTGATGACTATTTTGATGACGACGAGGAATTTGAGGAAGAGGAACCGCCCCGCAAGCCGAAAACCTTCACTAAGGGCTTTATAGCGGCACTCTCGGTGTGCCTTGTGGCGATAGGCGCGGCAGTCTGGACGACGGTAAGCAGCGTAAGCTCCTACTTAGACCCGCCCATTACGATACGCGAGGGGAGCGACACGTCGTTCGATATCCCGACGGAAAGCAGCGACACCGACGGCGACCGAAGGGTAAACGCGACGGTGAGCGGAGTTAAAGCGGACAGCGACAGCGAAGCGGACAAGCCCGTCGTCTTTAACTGCGAACCGCTGAAGAACAAGAAGATAATCAGCGACTACTCGGAGGATCCTGTCTACAACGAGACGCTCGGCGATTACCGCGCACACACAGGCATCGACTACGAAGCTGAGGTAGACGACAAGGTGCGCGCGATGGGGCAGGGCGTTGTTAAGGATATTTATTACGACGATCTCCTCGGAAACGTGGTAGTTATCGAGCATTCAAAAACGGTCGAGTCGTACTACTGCGGACTTGCGAAAACTGCGCTTGTTCAGGCGGGCGAGGTCGTTTCGGCAGGTGATTTTGTCGGCACGGTCTACGCGATACCGGGCGAGGCGGCTCAGACGGCGCACGTTCACGTTGCCGTCAAGGAAAACGGAAAATGGGTAAACCCGAAGAAGTTCATGAAGGCAAACAGAGAAAATTGACATCGGAAAGCCCCCATTCCGAATGAATGGGGGCTGAACTTATGCCGCGATAAATTCGTTTGTGATGTGGGAGAGAGCGTCGTCAACGTCAACGCCGAACGCGTAGGCAAACTCCTCGCCGGCGATCTTTTCGCAGAGCGCGAGCATTTTTTCGTCGGCGCTGTGAAGGTGGCGGACGGAGTTTGACAGCTCCTTCTTGTGGACGACGAGCGTTTTCATGACCTTGAGCATTTCGGCGCTGAGACCTGCCGAAATTATCTCGTGAAAGATTTGAACGCGCTTTCTGTCGTCATTTTCCCAGACAGTCTCGCTGTTTTTTGCCGCGAGCATCATCTCGTGGAGAGTTTCTTTGACCATGACGGGGCGCAGCTTTGCCGCGAGCGTCTCGTTGTTAACAGGAACGTACATTTTGGAGCGGTTGTCAAAAAGCGGCGAGAGTATGTAATACATCGTCGGCGCGCCTGTAAAGCGTTCCTTGCGTATGTCTACAAGCTTACATACGCCGTTGTTGCCGTAAACCAATACATCGTTGAGTTCGTACATAAAAAACTATCCTTTCCACGGGTAATGACCGCCGTAATATTTTTTTGCTATGTGCGCCTGTTCGTCGGGCGGCAGGAGCGAAAGGCGATTTTTCCAGCTCTCGGTGGGATCGTTTTTTTCGCTTGTCTTAGCGCTGCCGCTCTTTTTGTTGATCTCATTTTCGCGGGGATCTGTGTGCATTGTATTCTACCTAAGGAGCGTCCCGGCGCACCGCGCGAGAGGTTTTTCTCCTTAAAAAGTACCGGCAAACCATCTTTCAGCAAATGGATATGCCGACTTTTTCCTGATCTTATTTAACGGGAAATGCCGCAGAAACGGCATTATACCTGAACTTTTCTATATATTAATTATACCAAAATCAAAATTTTTTCGTTATAGTTAAAATTACCAAAGTTTAAAAATGAAAATTGTAGATAATTCTTTCAATAATATTCTTGACAGTTTCGGAATTTTATGTTAATATAAGTGTAGTCAAAGTCAGCGGCATTGCCGCAAATGTTCTGTCAATATCACATTTACTCAGCAGATTTAGCGTAGGTCGCAAGACTTACGCTTTTTGCTTTGTATAAAACAATACGTTCAGGGAGACCGATATGATAATTTTTAACACCGACCTCGACAACACGATGATCTATTCATACAAGCGCGACATAGGCGACGATAAGCTTTGCGCGGAGATATATCAGGGCAGGCAGGTCTCGTTTGTGACGAGCCGGACGGCAGAGCTGCTGAAAAAGGTAAACGGCGCGGTGACTCTCGTGCCGACGACGACGCGCACGCTTGAGCAGTATGTGAGGATCGACCTCGGCATCGGCACGCCGAAATACGCTCTCGTGTGCAACGGCGGGGTACTGCTTATCGACGGCAAGGAGGACGAGTCGTGGTATGCCGAATCGTTTGAGCGCGTGGCAAACTGTCAGAGCGAGCTTGCAAAGGCTGAAAAGCTGCTTGAGCGCGACGAAAACAGGACGTTTGAAATACGCAACATAAGCAGGCTGTTTGTTTTCACGAAAAGCAGCAAGCCGGATCAGTCGGTAAAAATGCTGCAAAACGAGCTTGACGTCACAAAAATGGATGTTTTTTACAACGGCGTTAAGGTTTACGCCGTGCCGAAGGCTTTGAGCAAGGGCATCGCGGTAGAGCGGCTTAAGAAAAAGCTTGGCGGTGAGCTTGTGATAGCGGCAGGCGACAGCGAATTTGACGTACCGCTCCTGAATGCCGCCGACATTGCGATCGCGCCGAAAACCTTCCCCGAACCAGAAAAGCTGAGACCCGACACGATCTTCATGAGCAAAGACGGTATCTTCTCGGAGTTTGTCCTCCAAACAGTATTGGAGTATGCGGGTCGGCAAGCGCCGACAGGCAAATTCCGCTGTACTTTAGCGGTAAAATAACATCTGTTCCGCGCCTTAATAATGTAGGCGCGTTGGACGCGCCGAGCCGCGCGGAGCTACAGTAGTGCATTGCACAACCTAAAACCGCGCAATTGCCTGCGGGCGCCTGC
>OMPZ01000224.1 GCA_900313125.1 uncultured Eubacteriales bacterium
CAGAACTTGTCCGCAGGGCGCGTTCGACGGCTGCGTTCAGCCGAATGTCTGTGCAAGTGACGCTGAGTGCAGCAATTACAGCAGAGAGGATCTGCAAAGAATAATCAGTGAATGTGAAAATACATCGGATATGCTTAAAGCGCTGACAGAGAGCGGTCTGTGCAGCAAGGACGATCTCAGCTGCCTTATCAGCAACGGCTGTGCTGTCAGCGATGTATACAAGGCGCTTGAAAGCTGTGACACCGATCAATGTGATATCGTAAGTGTGGTCGAAAAGGTTTGTGACGAGAAGACTAACGGCTGTACGGAAGGCTCGGTATCCTGCAGCGAGAGCGAGGAGTGCGGCGCGGCGCAGAGTGCTGTTTGCGGCAATGATTGTTCCGAGACTGAGAACGCTTCAAGCGACAAGTGTAATTCAGAAGATAAGGACGACGCCGGCAGTAACTGTTCCGACGAAAGCTGCTCTAACGTCATTGACGATGACAGAGACTGCGCAAACGGAAATTGCGGCGACAGCGACCTTAGCTGCGAGTCGAACTGCGAGTCGAACTGCGATACTGTTTGCAGCGAAACGGATTGTCCGTCTCAAGCCGTGAAGGAAAACAGCAGCGACGGCGATACCGTTCAAAAGTACACATACAATAGTATCGGCGATCTGCTGAGGGCTTTCGGGATAGATATGAACTCCTATACCGCCTGCGGCGCTGACGGCTGCGATAAGCAAAACGTACCGCAGACCGACGACAAACAGGACAATACCGAGCAGAACGATACCGAAACGACAGAAGCCGACGATAACACCACCGACAGCAGCGCTGATACGAGCTACGATATCTCCGACTATGAAGCAGAGGTAGTCAGACTCGTAAACGAGATCAGAACAGGCTACGGTCTCGGCGAGCTTGAGATAAATGAAGAGCTGTCAGCCGTTGCAAGGCTCAAATCTGAGGATATGCGTGACAAGCATTATTTCAGCCACAACTCCCCCACCTACGGCAGCCCGTTTGAAATGATGAAGCAGTTCGGCATCAAATACAGAACTGCCGGTGAAAATATAGCAATGGGTCAGAGAACGCCGCAGGAGGTCGTAAACGGCTGGATGAATTCCGAGGGGCACAGAGCAAATATCCTGAACGCTTCGTTTACACAGATCGGCGTTGGCTTTGCCGAAGGAGGTAATTACTGGACACAGATGTTTATAGGTTAAACGCAGCTTTTTACTGAAAAGTACGATCGGGCAGCGCTGTTTTGGCTGTCCGATCTTTTTTTGCTATATTTTTTATCGCGGACGCATAGAATTGATCGGGAGGTGGTCACAATGACTATCAACAGATCTCGCAGCGCAAAGGCGATCGTTCAAGGGTACGGCGAATACAGAGCCTTATACGGAGAAGTCTTGTTTTTGCCGAGAAAAAATATGGTGCTCGTTTCCGCAAGTATATCCGGCTTTCCGAAGGACAGATCTATGTTCCACGGGTTTCATATCCACGAGGGAAAAAGCTGCACAGGTATCGGGCTTGCCGACACGAAGGGACATTATGATCCGAAGCAGCAGGCACACCCATTTCACGCGGGCGATCTTCCGCCGCTGCTTTCTTCCGGCGGCATTGCGTATATGCAGGTGCTGACTAATAGGTTCACGATCGGCGAAATACTCGGCAAGACCGTTGTGATACACAGCGGCGCCGACGATTTTCGCTCCCAGCCCTCGGGCGATTCGGGCGAAAAGATCGCCTGCGGAGTTATAAGACCCATTTGCATCTATTAAGCAATTTCTGCCAAACATTATGTAAGCATAAGCAAAAACGGAGCTGCACAAAACAGCTCCGTCATTTTTTTACGAATCGTAGAAATTCTGTCCGCCTTCTGTTACGAGACGCTCCGTCTTGGGATATTCAAATATCTTAGGATCGTCAGCATTCTCTTCAAGGTACGCGGCAAATTCCGCCGCGTACCATTTTGCCATAGCAAGGTTGTGCATAAGGTAATGACCGCAGTTTACAGGCGCCGCGCCGGGTACCTCCTCAACTTCGTTCACATATTTGAATGCGCTCAGCACCGGCTTGTATACCTCGCGCGGGGAACGGCTGCCTTTGAGGATAATGTAAAAGCCCGTCAAGCAGCCCATAGGACCCCAGTAGATCAGCTCGTCCTTCCAGTCGGGGTCGTTGCGAAGGTAAGTGGCTATGATATGTTCGAGAGAATGCATCGCCGCAACGTCGATTACCGGCTCTCTGTTCGGTCTTTTCAGCCTTACATCGTACGTCGTGACAGTATCGCCGCCGACCGTATCGACACGGCTGACAAAAATGCCGGGAACGATAAGCGTATGATCTACCGAAAAGCTCTGTATAAGCTCCATATTTATGTCTCCTTTTGTTTATTATTCCATCGGTTTCCCGATCTTATCGCTGCTGCCCATACCTACGCTCGAACGAAGGATAGCCGGCGCGCAGATCAGGTTCAGTAACCGTTTCATTTTCATATATTCATAAACGATCACCTTGCTGATAGTTTTTCAAAACACTATCCGATAGGTTTTACGAATTAATTATACTGCACATTTTAAAGAAATACAATAACAATTTTGAAATAATACAAATATTTTGCTTGCTTCGGTAATACTATAGGGCACCTCTAAAAACCTCTCGCCGCTCATCTGCACCGCATCTTCATCCGTCATATTGCCCAAAATTTCTTGACATACGTCAGTA
>OMPZ01000222.1 GCA_900313125.1 uncultured Eubacteriales bacterium
ACCTTCACAGTCCTTGTCAAGGACATCTCGCTCGTCGGCATCGACCTCATCAGACCGATAAAGACCGAGTATTACCTCGGCGAAGCGTTCAGCGCAAACGGCATGACGCTCACCGCCGAATATTCAAACGGACTCGTTTCGGTAGTAACAAACGACGCTGAGGTCACGGGCTTTGACAGCTCGACTGCAGGGCAGAAGACCGTGACGGTATCGTACGGCGGTCTTTCCGAGAGCTTTACCGTAAATGTAACGGGCGTTGTGCTTGAGGGTATCGACGTAGTTCCCCCGACAAGATCGAGATATTACATCGGAGACAAACTCAGCACACGCGGTCTTACCGTAACGGCGTCCTACTCCGACGGCACGAGCGAAACGGTCACATCGAAAGCTTCGATCACAGGCTTTGAAAGCTTATCGGCAGGCACAAAGACAGTAACAGTATCCTTCGGCGGTCTTTCCGGCAGCTTTGAGGTAAACGTAGTCGAGGTTACGATATACAGCGTAACGCTCGTAAAGCCTAATAAGACGAAGTATTATATCGGAGATCCCTTCAGCACCGACGGCATGGTCGTTACGGCGCTGTATTCAAACGGTACGTCGTCTGTCGTAACGGACGACGCCGAGGTAAAAGGCTTTGACACCACGGCGGAGGGCGCGGGCGTTGTTACGATCTCGTACCTCGGCTTTGATAACACGTTTGATTATACGGTGGAAAAGCCGGAGCTTGTCGGCGCGCAGCTCGTAACGCCCGTAAAGACCGATTACGCGAAGGGTGAAGATTACTACTTCGACGAGATACACGTCATCGCCTTCTTCTCGAACGGAACCTCACGCGAGGTAACGCAGGACGCAGACGTCAATTATTCTGATGTGACCGACACCGTTACCGTATCGTACGGCGGCTTCAAATTCCCGTGCAAGCTCAACAGGCTCGACATCGAGCTTGTCTCGATCGAGGTAACGCCGCCGACAAAGCTTGTCTACGCCATCGGCGAAGAGCTCGACCCCACAGGCATCACGGCAAACGCCGTCTACTCCGACGGAACGAAAGCCGACGTAACGCGCAAGCTGAAGGTATCGGGCTTCGATTCCTCCGCCGAGGGCGACTGCACGATGAGAGCAGAATATTCGGGAAAAACGGCGGAATTTGACGTCAAGATCATACCGTTCCCCGTTGAGGGTCTGCACCGCCTTGAGGCAGTACCGCCCTACAAGACCGACTACAAGCCGGGCGAGAGCCTTGACCTTGCCGGAATGATAGTCACGGCGTATTACCTTGACGGCACGGCAGCGAACATCACCGACTATGCACAGCTTTCGCAAACAAAGGCAAGCGCTCCGGGAGTTCAGACCGTGACGGTATCGTACGGCGATGTCAGCACGTCGTTCGAGATAACGGTAAGCGGACTTATTGGCGACGTCAACTCCGACGGCAGCGTCGATTCAGCCGACGCGCTCGCTATACTGCGATTCTCCGTAGGACTTTCCGCAGGCGTGACCGATATCCCGACGGCGGTAGGCGACGTAAACGGCGACGAACGTATCGACTCGGCCGACGCGCTCGATATCCTCAGAGCGAGCGTAGGTCTCGGACGCTGATATATACTATAAAGATTCTGAAATGGGAAGTGAACCTAATGAAGATCACATTTTTAGGCGCGGCTCACGAGGTGACCGGCTCGTGTACACTCGTCGAGACCGGCGACGTAAAATTCCTCGTAGACTGCGGAATGGAGCAGGGCAGCGATATATATGAAAACTGCGAGATGCCCGTTGCTCCCGGCAACATTGATTTCGTGCTGCTAACACACGCGCACATCGACCACTCCGGCAAGCTGCCGCTTTTGTGCTCGGGCGGCTTTAACGGCAAGATATACACGACGGCGGCCACCACGAAGCTGTGCTCCATCATGCTGACCGATTCGGCTCACATCCAGGAGATGGAAGCAGAGTGGAAAAACAGGAAGTCCAAGCGCTCCGGCGGCATCGAATACACGCCCATGTATACGGCGCAGGACGCCGAAAGGTGCATGACGCACTTCTCCTCCTGCCCGTACAACAGGGATATCCCCTTGACCGACAGTATCTCCGTGAAGTTTATCGACGCGGGTCATCTGCTCGGCTCGGCGTCGATCGAGATCACTATAACCGAAGGCATCGACAAGAAGGTGCTCCTGTTCTCGGGCGATATCGGCAACATCGACCGCCCCCTTATCAAGGATCCGCAAAAGCCGGAGTACGCCGATTATGTAGTTATCGAGTCCACCTACGGCAACCGTCTGCACGGTGCGCGCGCCGACTACGCGACCCAGCTCACCGAGATCATCTACCGCACCTTCGAGCGCGGCGGCAACGTCGTTATACCGTCGTTCGCAGTCGGCAGAACGCAGGAGATGCTCTACCTTATCCGCGAGATAAAGGAGCGCGGACTGCTCAGTAAATTCGGCAATTTCCCCGTGTGGGTAGACAGCCCGCTCGCGGTCGAAGCGACCGGTATCTACGGCGAGGATATGTACGACTACTGCGACGACCGGACGCTCGAGCTGCTGCGAAACGGCATCGACCCGATAAAGTTCCCGAATCTCAGGCTGTCCGTCACAACGGAGGACTCCGTAGCGATAAACGCCGACCCGACGCCGAAGGTCATTCTCTCTGCGAGCGGAATGTGCGAAGCGGGCAGGATACGCCACCACCTCAAGCACAATCTGTGGCGCGAGGAATCGACGATACTTTTTGTCGGCTACCAGGCGGAGGGCACTCTCGGCAGAGCGCTCATCGAGGGCGCGCACACAGTCAAGCTCTTCGGCGAGGAGATCGCCGTAAACGCCGAGATCGCAAAAATGGACGGTATCAGCGGTCACGCCGATATGAATATGCTGCTCGACTGGCTCGACAACATCAAGAACCGCCCCGAGATGGTTTTCGTCAACCACGGCAACGACGCGGTCTGCGACGAGTTCGCTCAGACGATAATACACCGACTTGCTATCCCCGCGGCGGCGCCGTTCAACGGAGCGCAGTACGACCTGACCGATTTCAAGTGCCTGAACATCGGCAACACCGTGCGGCTCAAGCAGCGCCCGAACAAGCGCGCAAAAGC
>OMPZ01000220.1 GCA_900313125.1 uncultured Eubacteriales bacterium
AGAACTTAAACGGCGACAATAACGGTGACAATGACAACGGCGAGACCGAGAGCCGTTCATCGCGCGGCGAGCCGAGTACAAACGGCTACTGGTTTGAAAACGACTACACGGGCGGCTATTCGTTCTATTCGTACGACGACGGCAATATCTACAACGACGGCGAAGGCGGCTACCGCTACAACGGCGAGCCGGTGTAATTTCAGATCGGTTAAACACAAACGCGCAATCAAAATCATTCCGATACTTGGAAAACGGGTATCGGAATTTTTTGCGTGATAGAAGGAAGCGATAATATGACACAAAAAAGCTGCGCGCTTTGTGCGTGCTCGGACGCTTTCGGTGACGGAAGGCGTCAGGAAATAGCGAGCCTTTGCGAAACGCTCGAAAATATGGGGCTTTCTGTTCGGAACAGCCCGTATATTTTCTCGGAAAACGCGCCGTTTTCCGTAGGCGGACGCGAGAAAGCGGAGTGGCTGAACACTCTCTTTCGTGACGAAAATATTACGGAGATCTTCGACGTTTCCGGGGGCGATCTCGCCTCTGAGGTCGTTCCGTATCTTGACTACAGGCTTGCTGCAGTATCACACGCGAGATTCTGGGGCTACAGCGACCTTACCTGCGTTCTCAACGCGCTGTATGCCGCGACGGGTAAGACGTCCGTATTATATCAGGCGAGAAAGATACTTGTGAACAGAGCAGATGAATTTGAGAACGCCGTTTATAACAGAAGCGGCGAGCTGTTTGAACCTCCGTTTGATTTCCTTCGCGGAAATAAGATGAGCGGTACGGTCGTTGGCGGCAATATCCGCTGTTTCCTGAAGCTTGCCGGAACGGAGTATTTCCCCGACCTTGACGGAAAGCTGCTGCTGCTTGAATCGCTCGGCGGCGGCGCTGCGAGGATAGCGGCGTACCTCACTCATCTTGAAATGCTCGGTGCGTTTGACAAGGTGAACGGCGTTCTGCTCGGCACGTTTACCGAGCTTGACCGTGAGCTTGGGCGCAAGGAGTCGCTGCGGTTCATTTTGTCGCGCATTCCGAAGGGCTGCGCCGTTGCGAAAACAGACTTTGTCGGTCACGGCGGCGACTCACGCGCCGTTGTTATCGGCGGCAGCATGACGCTGTAATAAACACACGAGGTGTTCCGATGAACATATCGAAAGAGAAAGACAACACAAAATTACTGCTGCTGATCGGCGCGGCGGCTATCCTGCTCGAGCTGCTGATCTCGAATTTTACGCTGCTCCCGATGCTGTTTAATGCCGGCGACAAAAAGGTGATAGACCTGAAAAGCCGTTTCGGAACGGAAACTGTCGAGATAGGAGCGAGACCGCTCGTGATTGGCGGCGTTGACGCGGAAATGAAAAATGTCCGCCTGACGCTCAGCGCGGAGTATATCACCTTCACCGAGGTCGAGGTCGCTTTCACCGACGACAATTTCCGCTTTGAGGACGGCTACGAGTATAACCGAGCCAAGGTGTTTGTTGAGGCGGGGGAGAAAACACCGAACGTCATCGACCTAAGCTCCTACGGCAAGGTCGGCTCGATCCGCCTTTCAAGCGACGAGCGCGTCACTCTCAGCGAGATCGCCGTGAACGTCATACCGCCGTTTACGTTCAGACTGATAAGATGCCTGTTTATCTATCTGATAATTTGCTGCGTCGTGTTCGGCTTGTGGGAGATACCGCTTGAGAGCGGAAACAGAAAATACATCAAGGTCTGTGCGGCGTGCGTATGCCTTGCTGTCATTATCGTCACGGGAATGATGTATTCAATGTCTGCACAGGAGCTTCTTGTAGATATCAACGACGATGTTACGAAAAGCGACGAGTACATACAGCTTTTCGACGCGTTTCGCAGCGGCAGGCTGGATCTCGATATCGACTACGACACAGCCGAGCTTGACAAGCTCTCGAACCCCTACGACCGCAGCGAACGAAACGAAAACGATATCCACGGCGCGTTCTGGGACAGGGCGTATTACAACGGCAAATTCTATTCGTACTTCGGTGCGGCTCCCGTTTTCACAGTTTACTATCCTGTCTATATTCTGACGGGAAAAGCAGCGTCGCAGCTCCTTGCGTCAAGTATAAGCTGTATCTACTGCGTTATATTTATTTCGCTGCTGTACGGTCTGTTTTTGAGACGGTTCTGCCGTGACGTGCCGCTCCTGCTCGCGATTTTGGGACAGCTCTCGCTGCTTTTCAGCTCAGCGGTATTCGCCATAGCTGCCGAGAATATGTTTTATTTTATTGCCGTGCTTTCGGGCATCGCGTGGACGGCGGCGTTTTTCTACTTCCTTCTTACGGCGTATTACAGCAAGTCGCAGCGGAAAAGAGTGATACTTCTTGTTTTAACGGGTATCTCTGTCGCGCTTATAGCCGCGTCGCGCCCGACCATGCTTTTGTACTGCTTTGTGGGACTTATCCCGGCGGTGTATATTTTCAAGGACAAAAAAGAGACTGTACGGCGAAAGCTAATTTACACCGTTTTGGCAGGCGTGCCGATAGTTATCGGCGCAGGGCTTTTAATGGCTTATAACTATGCGCGTTTCGGAAGCCCTTTTGAATTTGGCTTTAACTACCAGCTTACAGTCAGCCGCGCACAGGCGAACACGATAAAGCTTTCGATGCTACCGCCTGCGCTGTACCACTACTTTTTCCAGCAGCCAAAGCTTATATCGTCCTTCCCGTATATCCGCATACGCGAAAATTCGCTCGGCAGCTACACGCGCTACAGCTACGCCGGCAAAACGATGGGCATTTTCACCTACCCGATATCGTGGGGGATAGCGCTGATGCCGTTCGTTCTCGCAAAAAGAAACACGTTCAGGGCAAGGCTTCTCGCCGCTGTAACGGCGGCAGCGGTCATGATGTCGTTCATTGATATGTGCAAGGCGGGTTCACATTACAGATACACGGCGGATATCGCGTTCATGTTCATGCTCGTTTCGCTGACGATGATCTTTAACGAGGGCGGTCACATAAAAAAACGCTCGCGCAGAAGGTATAAGCTCTATACTGCTGCGGTCGCGACAGCGATGACCATTTCTATTATAATAGGAGCTTTGCTGATCTTTGCAAACGAATCGGGCTATATGCTTGATAAATGCCCTGAGGTAACGTTGCTTTTGCGTCTGCTTTGAGACTAAATAAATTGTGGAACTGCACAAAATTTTATATGTATCTTCGTGAAAAATGGCGTTTTATTAGAAAATTAAAAACGCGGTAACAGGCGAACAAAAAATATTGACTTTTCTTTGCAGATATTGTAAAATAAGTAATCGTGGGGCAAACTATGTCTTTGACCCCGCGATCACTTATTTTTTACTATTTCGGAAAGGAGGAATTTAGGAAATGCCAACCTTTAATCAGCTCGTTCGTAAGGGCAGAGAGGTATCTGAGAAGAAGGCGAAGGCTCCTGCTCTTCTTAAGGGCTGGAACTCGAAGAAGCGCAAGGCTATCGACCAGAATTCGCCGCAGAAGAGAGGCGTTTGCACAGCCGTTAAGACAGCTACACCTAAGAAGCCTAACTCAGCTCTCAGAAAGATCGCCAGAGTAAGACTTTCAAACGGCATCGAGGTAAGCTCGTATATCCCGGGCGTTGGTCACAACCTTCAGGAGCACTCTGTTGTTCTTATTCGTGGCGGACGTGTTAAGGATCTGCCTGGTGTTCGTTACCACATCGTTCGTGGTACTCTCGACGCACAGGGCGTTGCTAAGCGTATGCAGGCTCGCTCGAAGTACGGCGCAAAGCGTCCGAAGGCAGGTAAGTAAGAAACAGACAATTCCACAATTTCACAGCTCAATACGGAGCGTTTATTTTATATATCGCCTCTGTGTTGGCAAAGCGGGAGTTTGTCACTTTCGAGTACCTATGATATCATTCTAAATTATGA
>OMPZ01000282.1 GCA_900313125.1 uncultured Eubacteriales bacterium
GACCTTTGCAGCTGTTTCTGCTGCTGTCTGAGCTGCGAACGGAGTTGACTTCTTGGAACCTCTGAAACCGAGTTCACCTGCACTTGCCCAAGAAACGGCATTACCCTGTGTATCCGTAATTGTAACGATTGTGTTGTTGAATGTAGACTGAATGTGAGCAGCTCATCTTTCGATATTCTTACGCTCACGACGTCTGCGAACAACTGTTTTTTTACCACCCTTTGGTGCTGCCATTGTCCTTCTCCTCCTTACTTCTTCTTGTTAGCCATTGTCTTTCTCGGGCCCTTACGGGTACGAGCGTTAGTCTTTGAACGCTGACCTCTTACGGGAAGACCCTTACGATGACGAACACCGCGATAACAGCCAATCTCGATAAGTCTTTTAATGTCAAAAGCAACGTCACGGCGAAGGTCACCCTCCACACGACAGTTATGATCGATATACTCTCTGAGCTTAGAAACGTCCTCCTCGCTCAAATCTCTAACACGAGTATCAGGATTTACACCTGTTGCTGCAATGATATCGCTCGCAGTCTTGCGGCCGATACCGTATATATAAGTCAAGCCAATCTCAACTCTTTTATCTCTGGGTAAGTCAACACCAGCTATACGTGCCATAATCTGCACCTCCACTTAATAGATAAAACGTTATTTCTTAATAAAATAACCAAATTCCTGAAATCTGAGAAATATTGCGGCAATATCAGCCCTGACGCTGCTTATGCTTCGGGTTCTCGCAGATCACCATGATCTTGCCCTTGCGCTTGATTACCTTGCACTTGTCGCAAATTTTCTTTACAGAAGGTCTGACTTTCATTGTGTAATCATTCCTTTCTTAAGTAGCTTTTCGGAATATATCGAAGCAAATTATTTACCTCTCCATGTGATCCTGCCCTTGGTGAGGTCGTACGGTGAAAGCTCTACCGTTACCTTATCTCCGGGAAGGATCCTGATAAAGTTCATTCTCAGCTTGCCTGAGATATGAGCGAGTATTACCTTGCCGTTTTCCAGCTCAACTCTGAACTGTGTGTTCGGCAATGCCTCGGTTACTGTACCCTGCAACTCAAATACATCCTGCTTAGACAAAGAGATTTCCTCCTAACTGTAACACCAAGCACTTTCGGTGAAGTGATTAGTGTCGATCTCCTGATTGTTTAAGAAATTCTGTTAAACTACGTTTCACTTCTCGGTTAGTAGCAAACTCCCGCGCCTTTGAATTTGTCGGCGCAAGATGGATCAGCTTTTTCTTCTTGGGGTTCTCGACCCTTCTTGTTTTGCCGTTGACGATGAGCGCATACCCTTCGCCGACCGCGGTTATTATGAAAAAGCCGTCTTTGTCACGTCCCGCTTTTGCCTTGACTATTTGTCCGACATGAAAATCCATACATTCACCTCATACTCAGTCCGGAAGTGTAAGAATGACCGGACCGTCGGGTGTGATCGCCACAGTATGTTCAAAGTGAGCCGAAAGCTTTCCGTCCGCCGTAACGGTCGTCCACTTGTCGCGCAGCACCTTTACTCTGTAGGTGCCCATGTTTATCATAGGCTCTATGGCTATCGCCATGCCGGGCATCAGCGTTGCGCCTTTGCCGGGCGTACCGTAGTTTGGTACATTCGGGGCTTCATGCAGCTTTGCACCTACTCCATGGCCGGTAAAATCTCGTACCACCGAGTAACTGCGAAGTTCGGCATACCTCTGTACCGCGAAACCGATATCACCGACTTTGTTGCCGGCGCGCGCCGCCTTGATACCCTCGAAGAGAGAATCTCTCGTCGTATCGAGCAGCCGCTTAGCCTCGTCGGAAATATCTCCGCAGGGGAACGTCCACGCGTTGTCTCCGTGAAATCCCTCAAAGCAGGCGCCGACGTCTATGCTGACGATGTCGCCCTGCTTCAGGACCTGTTTTTCGCTCGGTATGCCATGGACAACCACATTATTCACCGAACTACATGCACTTGCCGGAAATCCGCCGTAACCGAGGAAGGAAGGGGTAGCCCCCTGTTCCTCGATATATTTGCGGACAACAGAGTCAAGCTCCAGCGTAGTAACGCCGGGCTCGACCGCCTCCCCCGCCAAGCGTAACGCTCTTTGGGAGATCCTGCCGGCAGTTCTCATTTTTTTTAGTTCCTCTACCGTTTTAAGAACTATCATCGAATTACTCTCCGAGTTCTTTGAAAACGAGCGCAGTTGTGTCGGAGATCTCCTCCTGACCTTCAACTATAGCAAGCTTGCCCTGCTTTGAGTAGAAGTCCTTGAGCGGCTCGGTCTCGCTGTGGTAAACCTCAAGGCGAGCCTTGACCGTATCGGGATGGTCGTCCTTGCGCTGAACAAGGGCACCTGCGCACAGATCGCATACGCCCTCCACTCTCGGCAGCTTGTACTCGAGGTGGTAGCTTGCGCCGCAGTTGCCGCAGACGCGGCGTCCGGACATTCTTGCGATGATCCTCTCGTCAGGTACTTCGATGTCGATTACCTTGTCGATCTGAACACCCATCGTATCCAGAGCCTCGGCTTGGGGAATGGTCCTCGGGAAACCGTCGAGGATAAAACCGCGCTTGCAGTCGTCCTCGGCGAGACGCTCCTTGATGATACCGATAACGATCTCATCGGGAACGAGCTGACCGGACTCGGTGTAAGCCTTCGCCTTGAGTCCCATTTCCGTACCGCTCTTCAGCGCCGCACGGATGATATTGCCCGTGCTGATCGTGGGAATGCCAAGGTACTCGCAGATCTTCTCTGCCTGAGTACCCTTGCCGGCGCCGGGTGCGCCTAAAAGAATAATATTCA
>OMPZ01000219.1 GCA_900313125.1 uncultured Eubacteriales bacterium
AGATGGCTGCGAGAAGCGCAATGTCAAAGCGGACGAGCAGCACGAGCAGCACAATGTACATCGGCAGCGAAACAAGCTCCTTGCCCTCGCGGCTCAAAACGAGCCAGTTCTGCGAGAGAACGCTCCACGCCTTTGCCGCCGCTGCACCGATATCACAGCCGGGTGTCGGCTCTGTCTGCTGCTGCGCGGTGTATTCCGGCTGCGGCGCGGCGCCCATATCGGGCTGAGCCGCCTGTGCGCTCTGCTGTGCTGTCTGTGTGTTCTGCGCCTGCTTTGCAGCCTTGACGTAGGTGCGCTCAACGTAGATCATCGCGTCGAGAAGGTCGCCGCTGAATTTATCGAGAGCTTCCTGCGCCTGCTCGGTCGTTATGCCTGTTCTGTCAATTATCTTGCGAAGCTTCTCTTCGTTTGTCATTTTTTCCTCTTCAAACTCCGGGAAATTGCCGGAATTGGGCTTATTAGTATTGATCATAATATCACCTTCCAAAATCTGCGCATTCCTTGATGCGCGTATACCATGCGTTTGAGAAACGCGTTATTCGTCCTTCTTTGACAGGTCTATAGATACGCTGTCCTTACCTCTTTTGAAGTCCTCCTGGAACTCCTTCTTCGACTGCTCGTAAGCTGCCTTTACGTTCTGCGTCTCGTTCATGATGCTCGTTTTAGCCTTATCAGCCGCCGAAAGAGCGGTGTTGACCGTCTGGTCTACGATGTCGCTGATAGACTGGCTGCCCTTCGGCTTTACGCCGAGAGAGTATTTGCAGTCAAACGCGATACCGAGAACGAGCACCGGGACAGCGAGCCACCAGAAGCCGAACATTACGATAAGGAAAACCAGCAGCGGCAGCGAGAAGATCACCGCGCCGTGTCTGTTTACAAGAAAGGATACGCCGAAGATGTGGTTGACGATACCCTCAAGCAGAGCGGCAAGCTTGCCTACGAACTCGCCTACAGGCTCGTTCTCCAAAGGCGGGCGATCCGGGAAATTCTTATACGGCGGAACGTAGCCGCCCTGCGGCTGATCCTTGTCGAGCGTTACGGGGCGTCTCGGGAAATCCTTGTACGGCGGAACATATCCCGGCGGCGGGGGCGGCGGCGGTGCAAACGCGCCGTGCGGCTTGTTGAAATCCGTGCGCGGATCGAACGGACCCGGTCTGCCGAAGCCCGGCGACGCAAAGCTGCCGTTTACCTCGCGCTGCTGACCGCTTACATAATAAGCGGAGTTCTGCGGCGCGGCCTGCTGCTGATCTGCTGCGGGCTTGTTCCTTTCAAGATAGATAGCCGCGTCGAGGATATCCCAATTTGATTTTTCAAGAGCTTCTTTTGCCTGCTCCAGCGATACATGAGCCTTGTTGCTCAAGGTCTCTACCATTTCATAGCTTTTCATATACTTTACCTCCCTGAACCGGATGCGGTCGCATCGTCCTATTACAGCCTGTCCCGCGGCTTTGGCATATACCTTCCAAAACTGCCTTGCCGCGCGACCTTTTTTTGAAGCTTCCCTTGCTGTGGTTATATAATAACCCCGCAAGATTAAAATAAGATTTGAAAAAGATTAAAATTAGATTAAAATTTAACTTTTTTTCTTTAATTATTAAACCAGATCGGGCTGCCGATATTTCGACAGCCCGATCATGGATATGTTCCATTAATTATAAAAGTAACTATTCAGAACCTTTTAAAAATATACCGAATTTGTTCTGTAACTTCCGTCAATATTTCGTCATGTTACTATAGCTGACGCCATAGTAACCCCTCCGTCAGCCTTACGGCTGACACCTCTCCTAAATGGGAGGCTGCCAAGGTTTAGAAAAATCCAATGCCTCCCCTTTAGGGGAGGTGGCACGGCGGCACGGCGAAAGCCGTGTCGTCATGACGGAGGGGTTTTGAACAGATCATATTATGCGATCTTTACAAGCTCGAACTGTTCCTTTAATTTCTTGAACTGATAGATAATAAACGCCGCCGTTGCTATGACGGAAACTCCGCATACCATCAAGAAATTGCCGTAGTATGTGTCGAGCGCTCCGGCTGCCTGCATCAGCGTCTTACCGTAACGCAGCGCAAAGCCGAACGATATCCCGGTTTTGAGAGCAAGTCTCAGCGCGGTGCTCGCTCTGAAAGCAGCGTACGACATCAACGCGGACATTATGACTATCAGCGTTCCGCTCAGGTAAGACAGCTTGACGCCCTTGCGCAGATAGCCGTTAACAAGCCCGTATACAAGCAGCAGTACCGCAAGATTACTCACATAGCCGAACACCGAAAGGATAAGCATAACTATCGCCGCGCCGAGACCCGATACGAACGCGCCCGCAAGCCCCGCGGGAATATTCTCCTTCTCCGATTTCAACTGCGCTTGTTCGCCGTCAAATCTGTTATTCACATACTTTACCGAATCATCGCAAAGCCAGACGTAAGCGCCGCGCATAAGATACAGCGACGACGCGCCCTCTTTTCCGAGAGCGTCGCAGCCGTAAAATCCGCCCTGAGAAAACGCGTTAATCATGCTGTCGAGCAGCTTTTCAAGCACGGAAGACGCTTCGTCAAGAGCGTTCTTTACGGCGTACCTTATCTCGCACATAAACGCGTTGAGGTTTATCTCGCACACGATAGGCATTGATAAAAACTTCCGCAGCTCGGCGATGGGTCTTTCACCTTTGATAAAAAACCTGAGGTTCAGGCAAAATTCCTTTTTCTCATTGTAGTATGCCCAGATCACGAATTTGTATCCGTTTTTTTCGCCGTAGACAATGGTTTGCTTTTTGTTGTATGGGTAATGACAGCGCTCGGCAAATTCACGGAGAAAGCTGCTTTCCTTGTTCATGAACGGTGGTCTCCTTTACTCACGGGCGGCAAGGTACTTGTCTATCGACTCGGCAGCCTGACGTCCTGCGCCCATAGCCTTGATAACGGTAGCCGCGCCCGTTACGGCGTCGCCGCCTGCGTATACGCCCTGCTTTGTCGTTGCCATCGTCTCTTCGTTGACCACGATGCAGCCGCGCTTGTTTGCTTCAAGACCGGGAGTCGTGCTCCTGATGAGCGGATTCGGCGCGTTGCCGATCGCGATTATAACGGCGTCAACGTCTAAGGTGAAGTTCGAGCCTTCCTTTGCGACAGGTCTGCGTCTGCCCGACGCGTCCGGCTCGCCGAGCTCCATCTCGACGCACTCAAGACCGACAACTCTGCCGTTTTCGTCGCCGAGAACTCTGACGGGATTTCTGAGAAGTCTGAAATCAACGCCCTCTTCCTTGGCGTGGTGTATCTCTTCGTTTCTCGCCGGCATTTCCTCCTCGCTGCGGCGGTACACGATGTAAACGTGCTCCGCGCCGAGCCTGAGCGCGCTTCTTGCGGCGTCCATAGCTACGTTGCCGCCGCCGACAACAGCGACTTTGTGCGGACGGATGATCGGTGTGTCGTACTCGTCCTTGTAAGCCTTCATGAGGTTGATCCTCGTGAGGAACTCGTTGGCGGAG
>OMPZ01000218.1 GCA_900313125.1 uncultured Eubacteriales bacterium
TCATCTGCACCGCATCTTCATCCGTCATATTGCCCAAAATTTCTTGACATACGTCAGTATGCCAGCGAAATTTATGTGCAATCTGACAAATAAATCTGCGGCACATCTGAACGACGTTAGGTTTTTAGAGCTGCCCTATAATTAGCTTTCGATATGAGCAGGCTTGCCGAACGCTGTTTGGGTCTCATGACCGCACGGGAAAAAACGCGCACAAGGTTAAAACTTGTGCGCGAGTTGTCCGACGTTTTCTTTAACAACATAATTTACTGCCGCATATTAAAGATTTAGCCGCCGCTTGCCGCGGAAGCGAAAAGGTATTCCAGAACCTCCGACGGGCTCATGGCTGCTACATTTTCCGGGTCGGTAAGTCCGTTGTTTCCTTTAGTATCCCATGTGAATCGACCGGCATTTTGGCTGGTAAACGAGAAGTACGAGCTCGGGTCTGCCAGCTTCACGGGATATCTTTCATACCATTTCGGATAGTATTTTGACATATACTTATCGGCAAGGAGATAAGCTTCGCAGCTTTCTGACCAGCCGACAGCACTAAGCTCTACGCCGCCGCCGGGCTGCCTCGTCCTGCTCATCGCGGGCGTGCTGTGAGCTATGAGAACGCTGCCGTCACTGCAGGTGCCGAGACTTATCCAGACGTGACCGTCCATACTCATGATGTCGCCGGGCTTCATCACATAGTTATTATAGACCGACGGAGCGGCGATATCGCGCGTCCACTCGCCGAAGCCCATTTCCGAGAGCATTTTTGAAATGCCGACAGCGCCGATAACATATCCGTCCTTCCCGCTCTGTGTTTCGAGCGTGTTGTAGATAGTCCAGCCGACGTATCCCGAGCAGTCGAGCCCGGCGTAATAGTACTCGTTATACTCGCCGTAGGGATAGTAGCTCGTGGAAGGATCGGCATAGCTCTCATTACCGTCCTTTGACCTGTAGGTGAAGTTGACGTCCTGCTCGTTGAAGAATCTCACCCAGTCGGGGGAAACACCGATCGTTCTTGCCTGCACCGCAGAACCGACATTCTGCCAGTCCCAGCCGCCGCCATAGATATATAGTGCGGTACCCATAGGCGCCATCGCTGTTTTCAGGAAATTACCGAGTGTACGCTTTCCGGGCTCGCCGCTCACGAAAGGCACAAAGGCTGTTTTGTCCGCTGTTTCGAGCTCCTTCACCGAGATCACCGTATCGTCCTTTATTTTGATCCGATATCGGTAATTCTCTTTAAGCTGATTCTGGATCGGATAATCATAGCTGCCGTCCTTATTCTTTTCTCCCGAGTCGATCTTTAAAATGGACTCGCTGCCGTCAATGAGGAAACGATATCGGAAATACTCCTTTGTGTCCTTGTTTACATTCGGAGCGCCATAGTTATCAACGCCTTTATACAGCGCGTCTGCCGTTATCACGCCCGAAGCGTCATCGATCCCTACGCTCATGCGAAGCATAGCAAGCGCGTTATTTGCGTTTATCTCGCCGTACTTATCATTGTCTGCGATCGAGCGCTTTGCGTCAGAGAGCTTCTCTATACCCACGCTTGAACGAAGAATTATCAATGCGTCGTTCGCCGTGACTTCGCCGTCGCCGTCGAGATCGGCAAGCACTTCTGCGCCGCTTTCTGTGACGAACATAGGCATTTGTTCGGACTTCTGCTCGCAAGTCATCTGCTCCGTAAGCTCGGCTGTGTTGTCGGCGCTTTCCGCCATCGCCGGAACAACAAACAGACTTACTGAGATGACCAACGCGAGCAGGATCGAAATCGTTTTTTTCATGATCCTATTTCCTTTAAAAAATTCAAAAATATTGTCGTTCGTTATTCTGTCAGAGACAGCGATACGATCTCAATTATTTTTTCCTGATGAGTTATGATTTATTCGAGCTTCGTTTTCGATACCGGAATATGTAAGTTATTATATCAAAACCGTACAAAAGCGATGTTTTTGTTTTGTGATGGGAATAAAAGGAATTTTTTTGGGAGTAATAAGGGAATAATAGGAGAAATTTTTATAAATAACACAAGATCTTTACACAAAACGAAAAGCCGCATGAATACTGAGTTTTCAGCGTTCATGCGGCTTTCGCGTTTTCTAAATTTGAGCGGAGGACAAGGGATTTGAA
>OMPZ01000216.1 GCA_900313125.1 uncultured Eubacteriales bacterium
AATATCTCCGGTACATTGACCTTGTTTGCCATGTTTTCCATAGTGATGACCTCCGGTTGTGATAAAATTTCATTTCGCTTTGGGAAAGTTTTCTTTTCTTTAAAGAAAAAGAAAACGGCGCTATGAATGCTTTCACATCCACAGCGCCGTTGCTGTCTTTGACACGTTTATTATATTCCCTTTGAGCAGAGAAGTCAAGGGGAAATTTCCGACAAATAACGGACTTCTGTTTTTTGAAATTAAGTTAAATTTGCATATTCACGGCGAAAAAACGCAAATAATTCCCTGCGCTCAAAGTAAATTTTTCTAAAAAACTTGCATTTTTTATCTGTGTATAGTATAATCAAATAAATGCCTTGCATTTTTGTCGGGTCTGATCTTCATTATGATCGGAACCGATTTCCTTGATCAATTATATACGCAGGAGGATTTCAATATGATTTCAGCAGGTGATTTCAGAAAC
Source organism: uncultured Eubacteriales bacterium (assembly GCA_900313125.1). Lineage (GTDB taxonomy): Bacteria > Bacillota > Clostridia > Oscillospirales > Acutalibacteraceae > RUG592. The sequence goes on from OMPZ01000216.1 coordinate 464, forward strand.
GGCGTTACGTTTGAAATGGACGGTCAGGTCGTTTCCATTATCGAGTTCCAGCACGTTAAGCCGGGCAAGGGCGCAGCTTTCGTCCGCACCAAGATCAGAAACGTTATCACGGGCGCGGTAGTTGAAAAGACTTTCAACCCGAACGACAAGTACCCCACGGCTTTCATCGAGAGAAAGGACATGGAGTACAGCTACGCTGACGGCGATCTCTACTACTTCATGGACACAGAGACATGGGAGCAGATCCCGATCGGTAAGGACAAGCTCGGCGACAGCTTCAAGTTTGTAAAGGAGAACATGGTCTGCAAGATCCTCTCCTACAAGGGCAACGTTTTCGGCGTAGAGCCGCCGAACTTCGTAGAGCTCCAGATCACGGCTACAGAGCCGGGCGTTAAGGGCGATACGGCTACAAACGCAACAAAGCCCGCAACGGTAGAGACAGGCGCAGAGGTTAGAGTTCCTCTCTTCATCAACGAGGGCGAAGTGATCCAGATCGACACACGAACAGGCGAGTATCTCGGCAGAGCTTAAGGGTGACAGCGATATGGATGCAAATGAAAAGGTAGCTTATCTCAGAGGTCTTATGGACGGTCTCAAGATGGGCGAGGATAACGACACCGCAAAGGTGCTCAGAGCGATCGTCGACGTACTCGGCGATTTTGCCGAGGAGATCGACGAGCTTTCCGAGCTTTACGACGAACTCTCCGATCAGGTAGACGAGATCGACCAGGATCTTTCTATTGTTGAGGACGACCTCTACGACGAGGACGATGACGACTTTGATGATTTCGACGAGGACAGCGAGTACTACGAGGTAGTTTGCCCGAAGTGCGGCGACGAGATCTGCGTTTCCGAGGATGTGCTCATCGAAGGCGGCGTTGAGTGCCCGAGCTGCGGCGAGAATCTTGAGTTTGATTTCTCGACGCTCACAGCTGACAGCATCAACGACGACAGCAGCGAAGAAGAATGATCCCCGCAAGGGTGACAGTTCCCCCGCGCATAATGCGCGGGGTTTTTTTTACGCTGTGTCGCCGCGTGGGTGCTCACCCGTCGCCAATATGTTTCTGTTTACAAGAAGGATTTTTTTTGATATAATAATAAAAAATCGACCTCGTGAAGGCGGAGAGGTGACAACATGAAAAAAGGTAATAATTTGAAAATGATTTGTGCGGTCGTCACGGCTGCTGCCGCTGCGGTATCGTCGCTTACGGCGGTCAGCGCAGACGGGCGCGAAGGTCTGCGCGCGGTGCGCCCCGAGGTGTCGAAGGCGTACAGCGACTATGAGAGCGGCGCGGTGGTCTATGACGAGACCTCGGGCATAAGACCCCCTGTTTATGTGCCTTCTACCGTGCCCGAAACGGGCAGCGAAGATCTGCCGTCGTATTACAAGACCGATACCACCGAGGTGCGCGATCAGGGCAGCCTGAATACCTGCTGGGCGTTCTCCGGGCTCGGTACGCTTGAAGCGTACCTTTCGCGCAAGGGGCGCGGCAATTACGACTTCTCCGAACAGCACCTGTCGTGGTGGTCCACCAAAGCGTATAATTCCGACGGTGTGGGCTGGCTTGCGCCGGACCTCTATTACGGCGGCTACAGCATGATGTCGGCAGGCTACCTCGCTTCGTGGGAGGGTCCGAAGGACGAGCTCGATATCCCGTATAATTCGTCGATCGGCAGCGGCTTGCCCTCCAACATGGACGACGAACCGACGCTGTTCGGCACGACAGGCATCATGTACGTCAATAACGATATGTATTCGCTCAAATCGGCGATCTATAACTACGGCGGCATCGCTACGTCGTTCAATAAGGGCAGCGACTTCAACGATGACCGCACCGCTTATTATCAGAGCGAAGAAACAACTGATTACTTAGGCCATGCCGTGACCGTCATCGGCTGGGACGATAACTACCCCGCCGCGAATTTCGCGGACACACCGCCCGGAAACGGCGCATGGCTCGCGAAAAACAGTTGGGGTCCGGGATCGGGCGACAACGGCTATCTGTGGATATCGTATTACGACCGCTACATCTTTGACGTGGATATCTGGGGCGTGAACCTCGCGTTTACAAGCGTGCGCTCGCTCAGCGGATACGACAGGCTCTATCAGAACGAGAAATACGGCGCGACGTACTACACCTTCCTTGAGGACGACGACGGAGATATCCTTCCGTCAGCGACGTTTGCAAACGTCTTTAACTTCGACGATGAGCATTCACATCTTCAGAATGTCATCTTTGAAACGCAGGCGTACGGCGCGAAATATACCGTGTGGTATATCCCTTTGAAGCTGCTCGGAAAGCCCGACCCCGACACCTCGAAGTGGACTCGGCTCGCCGACGGAACGGTCGATCACACAGGCTACATCTGTGCCGACGTTTCGGGTAAGCTCGAGGTCGGCGGAAAAGCCGCTGTCGGCATAACGATCGACTCGACGGACGCAGGCTACGAATGGGCTCAGCTCGGCGTTGACGAGTGGATGCAGAACCCGGCGGGCGACTACATCTTCATGCCAAAGCAGCAGAGAAACCAGAGCTTTGTTATAAACGATGGGAATGTCTACGACCTCGTCGATATCTACAAGGCAAACGGCGACGAAATGGGCGGAACGCTCGTTATCAAGGCGATAGCGTGCAGCCATTCATACGGCGACGCCGACGAGGACGGCGCTGTGACGTCGGCGGACGCGCTCGCTGTTCTGCGCACAACGGTCATGCTCGATTCGATGGATCAGATCCACCTTGATATGTGCGACGTTGACAAGGACGGCTTTCTTACCGCCGCCGACGCGCTAATGATACTGCGCCGTTCGACAGGACTTATCGGCGAGTTCTGACATTTTTAACTTCTGTTCACAGCCAAGGGGATATCGCGTTTGACACTCCGTCTCATATAGGCAATATCAACAGCGTAAGACCTTTTACTGAAAACTTAAGACTTAAAAATTAAAACTGAAAAATATCGGAGTCGCTTCGCTCCTGTTCTATAAAAAGTCTCTAATAAAGATAATAAATAAAAAGAGCGAAGCGGTTTTTCATTATTATTCATTTTTCAGTTTACGTTGATGACATTGCTATA
>OMPZ01000215.1 GCA_900313125.1 uncultured Eubacteriales bacterium
AAGTACTGCATCGACACACAATGGGGCGAGCGTCTCTACAAGTGCGACCCTTACGCATTCCACTACGAAACACGACCGAGCAACTCATCGAAATTTTACGATATAGAGGGCTTTGAGTGGGGCGACGAGGAATGGATCAAAAACAAAAAGCCGACCACGCACGACGACGAGCCCATAAATGTTTACGAGGTACACGCAGGCTCATGGCGCCGCAATGAAAACGGCGAGTTCCTGAGCTACCGCGACCTTGCCGACAGCCTTATCCCTTACGTTGCCGAGATGGGCTACACTCACATCGAGTTCATGCCGATGACTGAGTACCCGTTCGACGGCTCGTGGGGCTATCAGGTAACGGGCTATTACGCGCCGACCTCGCGATACGGTACGCCGCACGACTTCATGTACCTTATCGACAAGGCGCATAAGGCGGGGCTGGGTATAATCCTCGACTGGGTGCCGGCTCACTTCCCAAAGGACGGCTACGGTCTTGCCCGCTTCGACGGTACCTGCTGCTACGAGTATGAGGACTGGCGCAAGGGCGAGCACAAGGAGTGGGGCACTCTCGTTTACAATTTCAGCCGCTACGAGGTAATAAGCTTCCTTATTTCCAGCGCGATGTTCTGGATGGAGAAGTACCATATCGACGGCATTCGTGTTGACGCCGTGGCGTCAATGCTTTACCTCGACTACAACCGCAAGGACGGTGAGTGGGTGCCGAATATGTTCGGCGGCAAGGAGAACCTTGAGGCGATAGATTTTCTCAAAAGGCTCAACTCTACCTGCAGAGAGCTGTTCCCCGGCAACATGATGATCGCCGAGGAATCGACGGCGTTCCCTATGGTGTCGCGCCCGACAGACATGGGCGGTCTGGGCTTCAGCTACAAGTGGAACATGGGCTGGATGAACGATATGCTCAGGTATCTCGCTCTCGACCCGATCTACCGCCCGTACCACCACGACAACCTCACGTTCTCGCTTATTTACGCGTTCAGCGAAAACTTTATGCTGCCGATCAGCCACGACGAGGTGGTCTACGGCAAGTGCTCGCTGATGAACAAGATGCCGGGCGACTACGACCTGAAATTTGCCGGAGTAAAGACCTTCATGGCGTACATGATGTCTCACCCGGGCAAAAAGCTCACCTTCATGGGCGCGGAGATAGGTCAGTTCGACGAATGGAATTACGAGAGCCAGCTTAGCTGGGAGGTGCTCGACTACGAGCGCCACCGTCAGCTCCAGACCTTCTTCAAGGAAATAAACAGATTCTACAAGGAAACGCCGCCGCTTTACGAGGTAGACTCCTCGTGGGAGGGCTTCCAATGGATATGCCACAGCGATTATCAGCACTCGATACTCGTGTTCAGACGTATCGACAAGAAGGGCGACGAGATCATCAGCGTGTGCAACTTCCAGCCAATGCTCAGAGAGAATTATCTCATTGGCGTGCCGAATCCGGGCGTTTACGCCGAGGTGTTCTCGACAGACGCCGAAAGCTATGGCGGCAGCGGCTTCACAAACGGCGCGCAGATCAAGTCGAAGCATAAGTCGTGCCACGACCTGCCCGACTCGATAACGCTCACATTGCCGCCGATGTCGGTGCTTTACCTCAAGTGCGTTAAGAAAACGCAGCCGAGGAAAAAGTCCGAGCCGAAAGCCGAAGCAAAGGCTGAAGCAAAAGCAGCGGCAAAGACCGAAAAGACGGTGAAGGCGGAGAAAAAGACGGCTGCCAAGACCGCCGCAAAGACTACCGCAAAGGCGGCTGCGAAGAAAGCCGAAAAGTCTGACGGCGCAGGAACTGCCGCTAAAGCTGCAAAGACCGCTAAAGCCGAAAAAACGGTGAAGGCGGAGAAGAAAACGCCGGCAAAGGCGAAGGCTGCCAAAAAGCCTTCCGCTAAAAAGACGGCTCCGAAAGAGGACAAGTCCGCAGACAAAAAAACGGTGAAGTCCGAAAAATAGTTTAATACATACGCGGCGCACAGCGCGGCTATGTTACATAAAAGTCCGGCATTTACACTTTTTCTACGAAAATTGGATCAGGCAAGTTTTTCCGGGCGCAGTAAAAAGAAAATACATCACATCAAAATTTGAATTTGAAACGGAGGCTTTATTATGCTACCAAAGCAGGAGGTTGTAGCAATGCTTCTCGCAGGCGGCCAGGGCAGCAGACTCGGCGTGCTTACGAGAAAAGTGGCTAAGCCGGCTGTACCGTTCGGCGGTAAGTACAGGATCATTGATTTCCCGCTGTCGAACTGCACCAACTCAGGCATCGAGGCTGTCGGCGTGCTCACGCAGTATCAGCCGCTCGTTCTCAACGATTATCTCGGCAACGGTCAGCCGTGGGATCTTGACAACGACAACGCAGGCGTACATATCCTTTCGCCATACGAGCAGAAGGACGGTGCAAACTGGTATTCCGGCACGGCAAACGCTATCTACCAGAACATCAACTTTATCGAGAGATACGACCCCGAATACGTTCTTATCCTTTCGGGCGACCACATCTACAAAATGGACTACGCGGCAATGATCTCGTACCACGAGGAGCACAATGCCGACTGCACGATCGCCGTTATCGACGTTCCGCTTGAGGAAGCGTCGCGTTTCGGCATCATGAACACCAACCCCGACGGCTCGATCTACGAGTTCGAGGAGAAGCCCGCTCACCCGAAGAGCACGAACGCGTCTATGGGTATCTATGTATTCAGTTGGGACAAGCTGAGAAAGTACCTCATGCTCGACGCAGCCGACCCGAACAGCGCGAACGACTTCGGCAAGAACGTTCTGCCCGCAATGCTTGAAAACGGCGAGAGAATGTTCGCTTACCCGTTTGAGGGCTACTGGAAGGACGTTGGAACGATCGACAGCCTTTGGGAGGCAAACATGGATCTTCTCGATCCGAAAACGAAGCTCGATCTTACCGACGAGAAAAACAAGATATATTCAAGAAACCCGATGTATCCGCCGCACTTTGTCAGCGATACAGCGGAGATACAGAACTCGATGATAGCCGACGGCTGCAACGTTTACGGCTCGCTCGAATTTTCGATGCTGTTCCAGGGCGTTACGGTAAAGAAGGGCGCTGTCATCACCGACTCGATCCTCATGCCGGGCGTCGTTGTTGAAGAGGGCGCTCGCGTAAGCTACGCCATCGTTGCGGA
>OMPZ01000214.1 GCA_900313125.1 uncultured Eubacteriales bacterium
AGGTTGCCTTCCGGTAAAGCGAAAACTTGGGAGGATAGTGTTTCCAGAATTGGAGGTGCGGCAAAATTACGAAGTAAAACCTTTCCAGGCATTGCCCGCGCAATGGCTGAACAATGGGCGGGACAGGCATAAAAACAAGCCGCATAAGGAACGGCAATTCCTATATGCGGCTAAGAAATAACTCTACTATGATTCTAACAGAAAACAGGAGGATTGTCAATGTCAGTTACTATAAAATCACTCGAGATCGAGAACGTCAAGCGCGTAAAAGCTATCACGATCACACCGACCGCGTCCGGGCTTACCGTGATCGGCGGCAAAAATAACCAAGGCAAGACAAGCGTGCTCGACAGTATCGCGTGGGCGCTCGGCGGCGATAAGTTCAGACCTTCGGACGCTCAGCGCGACGGCTCCGTAACGCCGCCGCATCTCAAGATCACGCTCTCAAACGGGCTTGTAGTCGAGCGTGCCGGTAAAAACAGCGCACTTAAGGTGACGGATCCCGACGGCAGAAAGTCGGGTCAGCAGCTTCTCAATTCGTTCGTCGAGGTTCTCGCGCTCGATCTGCCGAGGTTTATGAGCGCGTCCGACAAGGAAAAGGCAAACACGCTGTTGAAGATAATCGGCGTCGGGGATAAGCTTTACAAGCTCGAAAACGAGGAAAAGCTCTTGTACGACCGCCGCCACGATATCGGCGTAATAGCCGACAGGAAGGTGAAATTTGCACGCGAAATGCCCGTTTATGACGGAGTACCCGCAGAGCCTGTCTCGGCTGCCGAGCTTATCAGAAAGCAGCAGGATATCCTCGCGAAAAACGGCGAGAATCAGCGTAAGCGTGAGCGTGCAGTTCAGCTTGAGCTGCAGTATAACTACCAGCTCGGGCACGTTGAGGGGCTGAAAGCAAAGCTCGCCGAGGAGGAAAAAAAGCTGTCGCAGCTCAAGTCGGATCTCGAAACGGCGAACCTCTCGGCTGCCGAGCTTCACGACGGATCGACAAAGGAGCTTGAAGAATCTATCGCGAATATCGACGAGATAAACCGCAAGGTGCGCGCGAATCTCGACCGTGAGAAAGCCGAAATGGAAGCCGAGGGCTATTCCAAACAGTACGAGGATCTCACACAGCAGATCGAGAACGTCAGACAGCAGCGCACCGACCTTTTGAATAACGCCGATATGCCGCTTGAAGGACTGTCGGTCGAAAACGGCGAGCTTAAGTACAACGGTCACAGATGGGATTCGATGAGCGGCAGCGAGCAGCTTCGAGTTTCGGCGGCTATTGTGAGAAAGCTCAATCCGAACTGCGGCTTTGTGCTGCTCGACAAGCTCGAACAGATGGACACCGATACCCTCGCCGAGTTCGGAGAATGGCTCAAAGCCGAGGGCTTACAGGCGATAGCGACGAGAGTCTCCACCGGCGGCGAGTGCTCGATCATCATCGAGGACGGTTTTGTAAAGGAGACCGCGCCCGCGCAGCCGCCTAAATGGATATCGGGAAGGTTCTGATTTTTAAATAATAATGAACATTTTGTAAAGTTTTCTCCGGGTTTGTATATTTGTATACAAATTTTGCCCCTTTTAGGGGTACTTATAGGAGGACTTTTTTTTAGTGTGAACGGAGGTAAAAAATGAATACCATGAATATCACAAGAGGAAAGATCAGCAAGGCGCAGAAGGTCGTGATCTACGGCCCCGAGGGGATCGGGAAATCGACATTCGCCGCACAGTTCCCCGATCCGATTTTTATCGACACCGAGGGCAGTACGAACAATCTCGACGTTGCAAGAGCGGACAGACCCACGTCGTGGAATATGCTTAAAGGGCAGATCGAGTACATCGGTCAGCACAAGCCGTGCAAGACGCTCGTTATCGACACTATCGACTGGGCGGAGCAGCTTTGCATTAACGAGGTGTGCGCGTCTCACAACAAGAACGGCATAGAAGATTTCGGGTTCGGCAACGGCTACGTTTACGAGAAGGAGGAGTTCGGGCGGCTTCTTAATCGCCTTTCCGA
>OMPZ01000210.1 GCA_900313125.1 uncultured Eubacteriales bacterium
ATGACTTTGCTCCGGCGGAGATCTACAGCTCTATCCCCAACACCTTCGTCAGCTCGTCGAGGTAGAGTCGGGCGGTCTTGCTCATGACGGTGTCCTTTTTGACGATGTAGCCGATCTCCATCGTGTCCTCGCCGCCGTCGCCTACGTCGAACGGCACAGCCTTGTAGTCGCCGCCGTTGAGCTCCTCGCAGATTATGCCCGAGCAGAGCGTGTAGCCGCATACGCCCTTCATGAGGTTGAGCATCGTCGCGCGGTCGCACGCCTTTATCGTCCTGACGTATTCGCGTGTGCTGAGTATCTCCTCGGCGAAGTAGAACGAGCTTGCTTCGCCCTGCTCGAACGACAGGCACGGGTAGTCCTTGAGGTCGGCGAAGGTTATCGTCTGCCTGTCTGCGAGCGGATGACCCGACCACAGGTAAACGTATACGCCGCAGTCGATAAGATGATGGAACTCCAGCCCGTTTGCGCGCAGAAGCTTTGAGATGGCGGCTCTGTTGAAGCTTGAAAGGTACAGGATACCTATCTCGCTTCGCATCTGGGCGACGTCGGAGATCACGTCGCGCGTTTTCGTCTCGCGCACGGCAAATTCATACTCCGCCGTGTCGAACTGCTCGACGAGCCCAACGAACGCCTTTACCGCGAACGAGTAGTGCTGAGTCGATACGCCGAATTTCTTCCTGATCTTCTTTTCGCCGCTGTAGCGCGATTTCAGCTCGTCAAAGCCGCTGCACACCTGCTTTGCGTACATGAGAAACTCCGCGCCGTCGTTCGTCGGCGTAACGCCCCTGCCGCTGCGGTGAAATATGGTTATGCCAAGCTCGCGCTCCAGCTCCTGTACCGAGCTTGTGAGCGAGGGCTGCGATGTGTACAAAAGCTGCGCCGCCTTGTTCATCGACCCCTGCTCGGCGATCGTTATCACATAATGCAGTTGTTGGATAGTCATAATGATGTTCTCTTTTCTCTCAGATCACAACTAAGATCTCTGTGCCGATGAGGTCGTTTACCGACGCGTTTACGCTGTAGCGAAGGATATCGAGCGCGTCTGAGGACGTGAGCATTCCGTCGCCGTCAACGTCGCCGAGTATCGCGGAGACATAAGGCATATCCGTGTCGGGCTCGTATGTGTCTGTGTCCGTGGTATCGTCTGAGCTTGTATCGGAGTCGGTATCGACGGTGATATCCGTATCGTCTGAACTTGTATCGGTGTCGGTATCGCCCGTGCTGTCCGTATCGTCGGAGCTTGTATCGGAGTCGGTATCGCCCGTGCTGTCCGTGTCATCGGAGCTTGTATCGGAGTCGGTGTTGTCGGTGATATCCGTATCATCGGAGCTTGTATAGGAGTCGGTATCGCCCGTGCTGTCCGTATCGTCGGAGCTTGTGTCGGAGTCGGTATCGCCTGTAATGTCCGTATCGTCGGAGCTTGCGTCGGAGTCGGTGTTGTCCGTGACGTCCGTATTGTCAGAGCTTGCGTCGGTGTCGGTGTCGGTGTTGTCCGTGCTGTCGATATCATCGGAGCTTGTATCGGTATCGTCGGTACTCGTATCCGAGTCGGTGTTGTCGATGATATCCGTGTTATCGGAGCTGTCGGAATTATCGGTATTGCCGGTCGAGATGACGTTGACCGTTCTTGTGCTGTTGGAGACATAAACGTCGTGCCAATAGGGGGTCGAGTAGTAGTATACGGAGATATACTCGCCGCTGTCCTCGGGGGTGAAGGTGACGTTGTACTTGTGGTAAACGCTGTTCTCTTCAAAAGCCTTTTGGTCGAACTCGGGCGAGGTCGCGGAATTGAGGAACTCCTTCGAGGAGTATGTGCCGCCGTTCGGGATAAGCCTGAACACCTGCGACATATCGGTAGACCTCAATGTTCTGTACACGCTGACGGTGCCTGTCTGACCCTCGCCGATCTCTGTCGGCATCGAAAGTGAATTGTACATATCGTAGAAGTCGTCGGAGACGGTGTAATGTATCTCGATCTCGCCGAGGACGTTGTTTCTGTCGGTGATGTTATCGGGGAGATCTGCTTTGTCGAGCGACGCTGTCCAGCGGGAGTTGTCGGCGTCGAACACCCACTCGCCCTTGATGGGCAGCTCAAACGTTTTGCCGCTCTCTGCTGTAACGAGAGCCGTTTTCGGGAGTATCGCCGTGATCTTCTTTATCATTTCGTCGCTTGCGCTGTCCTTATAAACGATGTAGTTGTTGTTTTTCACGCCTGCGCTCTTTACGACAGAGGGCATAAGGTCGGACGGGTCGAAGAAGTTCACCGTATAAACGAGCTTTGCGGGGCTGCCCGACGCGGCGTCGACTGCGCCTGTTATCTCGACGCTGTAGCTGTCTGTGTACCTGCGTGAGCTGCTGTCGTAGTCATCGGGCTGAACGAACGAGATGGTCGAGCTGCCCGCGGAGAGCTTGCCGTTGTCGGCGGTACACTCGTAAGACGCGCCGGAGTTAAGGTTCGTTACCTTAACGACTATGCCGCTCTTATCGCCGGCGTAGACGCGGCTTGTGTCGAGGTAAACGTTCCACGCGCTCTCGTAGGGATAGACGAGCGAATTTGGAACATAGCCGGGCGCGGGGAACGCCGAGAAGGGTTCCTTGTACTCGTTCTCGTAGCCGAGTATCTTGCCGACGCCGATACCGCCCGCGTGACCGAACTGAAGCCCCGAGACAGTCGGCGAAATGATGGCGTGCCTGTGACCGAGCGTGCCCCACGAGCCGTCGCTGATGTCATAGCCCTCGTTTATCCAGCCTGTTATCTCGCCCTGCGGCGTGTAGCCCCCGGCGAGGATATTGTGGGTACACGACAAGCCGAGCTGCCACAGCTCGTCGTCCATATCCTCGGGCTTGCTCGACTCGCTGATGACATGACCCCACTCGAAGTTTCTGTCGAGGGCTTCCGCCTGGAGTTTATCGGAATGAGTCGAGCTGACCTTCAGCGGATACTCGCCTGCGAGCCAGCGGTGAAAATTCGCCATCTCGGTCATAGCCTTATGCGTATCGTCGGTAAGCACGCCTGCGTTATACGGAGCGGAGGTCGATGCGGGCGTTGAGTAATACGACGAGCTGTCGCTGTTTACATACGTTTCGCCTGCATATCTCGCCTTTGCGTACTCGTCGGCTACCTGCTGCGCGGTACGGTCTTTGAACGACTCAAACGTTGACGCGTCAAAGACGACCTCGCTTTCTCCCGACGCTGTGATGCTCATCGGCGAGAACGACGAAAACACCAGCGCAGCCGCACAAAGCGCACTCAACATGGTCTTTGTTTTCATAATAACCACCTCATAAAAAATAATATAAATTGTTAATAATATTATACACCCTCGCCAACCAAATTTCAAGGTCGGCGAGCGCCGACCTTGACTTTTTTGGGGGAAACAATTATAATGTATACTGTATATTTATATTTGCCGAAGAAAGCGGCATGAAACAGAAGGTGGAATTTATTATGCAGAAGGAAATTTTACTTACCGCGCAGGGCTTGAAGGCGCTTGAGGACGAGCTTGAATATTTGAAGGTCATCAAACGTAAGGAAATGGCGGAGAAGATCGCGCTTGCGCGTTCCTACGGCGACCTTTCGGAGAATAGCGAGTATGACGACGCGAAGAACGAGCAGGCTCAGATGGAAGCGCGTATCGCCGATATCGAGGTCACACTCAAACACGCGAAGGTCATCGACGAGAGCGAGGTCTCGAACGAGCACGTTCATATCGGCTCGATCGTTACTATTTATAACGGTCTTATCGAGGAAGAGGTAACGTACAATATCGTCAGCGCCAGCGAAGCAGAACCCGAGGAGAACAAGATCTCCGACGAGTCGCCCGTGGGCAAGGCTCTCCTTGATAAAAAGGTCGGCGAGAAGGTCACGGTAGACCTTCCCAACGGCAACCAGTTCACACTTGAAGTAAAAGAGATCAAAAGGTAATTCATCACTAAAAATAAAGGGGAAAAGAAAATGAGTGAGAAGAATGAACAGTCGCTTACCGTCGGCGAGGAGCTTTTGCAGGTAAGACGCGATAAGCTCGAGGAGCTTAGGCAGGCAGGCAGCGACCCGTTTGAAATTACGGTCTACGACAGAACAGACAGCGCGAAGGATATCGTCGAGAGCTTCACCGAGGGCGAGGAGAAGAATGTCTCCGTCGCAGGACGCGTTATGAGCAAGCGCGGCAAGGGCAAGGTAATGTTCCTCGATATCCACGACCGCAGCGGAAAAATACAGATCTTCGCAAAGTTCGACGACCTCGGCGAGGACGTATACGCAGGTATGAAAAAGTGGGATATCGGCGATATCGTCGGCGTGAAGGGCTTCGTTTTCAAAACTAAGATGGGCGAGGTGTCCGTACACGCTCTTGAGGTGGAGCTGCTCTCAAAGTCGCTGCTGCCGCTGCCCGATAAGTACCACGGACTGCGCGACACCGACCTGCGCTACCGTCAGCGTTACGTCGACCTCATCATGAATCCCGAGGTCAAGGACGTTTTCATTAAAAGAAGCAAGATCATCAAGACTATCCGCGAGGAGCTCGACGCTCAGGGCTACATCGAGGTCGAAACGCCTATCCTCAACACTATCCCGGGCGGCGCGGCTGCAAGACCGTTCATAACGCACCACAACACGCTCGACATCGACCTTTACCTTCGTATCGCGCCGGAGCTTTATCTGAAAAGACTTATCGTCGGCGGCATGGAGAAGGTCTACGAGATCGGCAGACTTTTCCGCAACGAGGGTATGGACGTAAAGCATAACCCCGAGTTTACGACGATCGAGCTTTACGAAGCTTACACCGATTATCATGGCATGATGGACCTCACCGAAAAGCTCATCAATAAGTCGTGCCTTGCCGTCAATGGCACCGATGAGATCGAGTACCAGGGCGAGCAGATCAGCCTTGCTCTGCCGTTTAAGCGCGTTTCGATGATCGACGCCGTGAAGGAGTACACGGGCATTGACTTCGGCGAGTTTATCGGCGACACCGACAAGGCGAAGGAAGCCGCAAAGCAGCTCGGTCTTGAGGTGAAGAAAACAGACACATGGGGCAATATCCTCAACAGCGCGTTTGAAGAGAAGGTAGAGGAGAACCTCGTTCAGCCGACGTTCATCTACGATTACCCGGTTGAGGTCTCGCCGCTTACAAAGCGCAAGAAGGGCGTGCCCGAGATAGTCGAGAGATTCGAGCTTTTCGCAACGAGACGCGAGCTTGCGAACGCATACTCCGAGCTTAACGACCCGATCGACCAGCGCAAGCGTTTCGAGTATCAGCTCATGCTCAGAGAAAACGGCGACGACGAAGCTCAGATGCTCGACGAGGATTTCCTTACCTCGCTCGAATACGGCATGGCGCCCACAGGCGGCATGGGAATGGGTATCGACAGACTCGTTATGCTCCTGACCGACAGCGCGTCGATCAGAGACGTGCTCATCTTCCCGACGATGAAGCCGCTCGATAAATAACAATTTCGTTTGGAACACCGTTCATGATAAATGGGCGGTGTTTTGTCTTTATGGCAGCGAAAAACTATTGAAACAGCAGCGAAAATGCGTTATACTTGTTATATAAGGAGCGATAGTATGCCACGCGAAAATATACACATGATGAACCTGAACAGCGAGCCGTTTGAGCTGATAAAAAGCGGCAGGAAAACGATCGAGCTGAGACTTTACGACGAGAAGCGGCAAAGCGTGCGCGTCGGCGATCTGATAGAGTTTAGCAATACAGACAACAGCGGCGATAAATTATTGGTGAAGGTGACGGCGCTGTATATTTACCCGTCGTTCGGGGAGCTTTATGAGGAACTGCCGCTGCTTTCGATCGGCTATACCGATGAGAATGTTTCTTCGGCAAAGCCCGAGGATATGGACTTTTATTATTCAAGGTCACAGCAGGAAAAATACGGCGTAGTCGGTATTCGCCTGCAATTGGTAAATTGAAAAATTCAAGACAGGAGGAACATATTAAATGAAAAAGATAAACAAGCTTACTGCGGCAGCATTGGCGCTTGCCGTTATGCCCGCAATGGCGATCGGCGCAGCCGCGAACGAAACGCCGATCGGCGACGTTATAATAACGGCGCCGGATCTGCAGGAGCTTTTCGGGATAAAGCTCGACACGGGTGACGTTGACGGCGATAAAAGCGTTACGTCGAACGACGCGCTGATGATACTGCGCTATTCCGTCGGGCTGCAGAGCTTCAATTCCGCGCAGAAAAAAGCGGCGGACGTTAACGGTGACGATATCATAGACAGCGCGGACGCGCTCAGCGTGCTCAGACAGTCGCTCGGCGGCACGCAGAATGATAAGGGTACCGATACGGAAAAGGGCAGCGATACGGAAAAGGATATCGATTCGGAAAAGGGTACCGATTCGGAAAAAACACAGGAGCGCGTATACGCCGAGGAGGTGCTGCGCCTTGTGAATGAGGAGAGAGCAAAGGTCGGCGCGCCTGAACTTACTCTTGACGATAAGGTGTGCAAGGCGGCGCAGGTGCGCGCGGGGGAGCTTGTACATTATTTCAGCCACGACAGACCGGACGGCTCGTCGTATTCGACAGCGCTTTACGAAGCGGATGTTCCTTTTTACATGACCAGCGGCGAGAACATCGCCGCAGGTCTACAGACACCGAAGACAGTCGTTGAGACATGGATGTCCTCCGACGGACATCGTGAAAATATTCTCGATCCCAATTTCAAGAAAATGGGTCTCGGCTACGTCTGCGATACAGACGCGGAGTACCGCTATTATTGGTCGCAGATGTTTGTTGGGTAAATTAAAATAATATTTGTAATTGCTGTTTGTAAACACAAGATTTCATTCTGATTATTATGGTTTAGGATTTTTCTTTTTTGACGCTCTGTCGCCGCTGGGCGACCTACTTTTGGTCGCCCAAAAGTAGGCAAAAACCGCTTAAGAGTGGGGTGCCTGCGAAGGCTCGTTAAGTGGGGGGTTCGGTCGCAGGCACCCCCCTCTTAAGAATCTCCCCCCGACAACTCTCTCGCTCTATACTGCTTTAGTGTGTGCTGTGGTGTTGTGGGCGAAAGGTTTCTTTCTACTAAAAAAATCAGAGTCAAATAAATGTAGGCGTGCCGGGCGCGCCGGTGCGGGTCTCCGGTGGAGACCTCTGCACAGCAGAGGCGCCCGAAGGAAGTGCCCTTGGGGTACACCGACCGACGCGACAGCGGGCACCCAAGCGGGCGCAGGCAATTCCGCCGAACTTTATCGGTAAATGAAAATCAGCTCCGCGCCATAAACAATGTAGGCGCGTTGGACGCGCCGAGCCGCGCGGGACTGGAGTTGTGCCTTAAACAAAGTAAAACCGCGCAATTGAAATAACTTGCAAAATGGGGAGAAGTATGGTAGAATTAGTGTAATTAAAAACTCGCAGAGAGGAAGATCAACAATGTACAATGAATATCTTGATACGATAAGCTTTGTCGCTAAGTTCGACCCGGACGTTGCGGACGGTATGGAGCAGGAGCTTAAAAGACAGAGGAGAAACCTTGAGCTGATAGCGTCGGAGAACCTCGTTTCTCCTGCCGTTATGGCGGCTATGGGCTCGGTGCTCACAAACAAGTACGCCGAGGGCTACCCGGGCAAGCGTTATTACGGCGGCTGCCAGTGTGTAGACATAGTTGAGGAGATCGCAAGAAAGAGAGCCTGCGAGCTTTTCGGCGCAGACCATGCGAACGTTCAGCCGCATTCGGGCGCACAGGCTAATATGGCCGTTTATTTCGCGCTGCTCAATACGGGCGATACGGTCATGGGCATGAACCTCGCGGAGGGCGGCCATCTTTCTCACGGCTCGCCCGTAAATATGTCGGGTAAGTACTACAACTTCGTAAGCTACGGCGTTGACCCGGTCACTCACCGCATAGATTACGATAAGGTAATGGAGATC
>OMPZ01000206.1 GCA_900313125.1 uncultured Eubacteriales bacterium
CCATCTCGATGATAGATACGTCGAACGTACCGCCGCCAAGGTCGTATACCATTACCTTCTGGTCGTCCTCTTTGTCGATGCCGTAGGAAAGAGCAGCCGCCGTCGGCTCGTTGATGATTCTCTTAACGTCGAGACCTGCGATCTGACCTGCGTTCTTCGTTGCCTGACGCTGTGAGTCGGTGAAGTACGCGGGAACGGTGATGACTGCCTGAGTTACCTTCTCGCCGAGGTAAGCCTCTGCGTCCGTCTTGAGCTTCTGGAGGATCATTGCCGAGATCTGCTCGGGAGTATAGCTCTTGTCGTCGATAGTTACCTTGTAGTTCGTACCCATCTCTCTCTTGATCGAGCTTACTGTTTTCTTCGGGTTCGATACTGCCTGACGCTTAGCGATCTGACCTACGAGACGCTCGCCTGTCTTTGAGAAGCCGACTACCGACGGAGTTGTTCTCGAACCCTCTGCGTTAGCGATAACGACCGGCTCGCCGCCCTCGATAACTGCTACGCATGAATTTGTTGTACCTAAATCTATACCTATTGTCTTTGCCATGATGAATTTCTCCTTTTCTGATCTTCTGTTTTCTATAATAAGTTAGTTTTCTAACAATGTTAGCTGTGTCAATTTACCGTTTGTACCATCGCGTGGCGAATGATCTTGTCGCCGACCTTGTAGCCCTTCTGGTATACGACCGCGATCGTGTCCGACTCAAGCTCGTCGCTGTCTACGCTCGATATCGCGTTGTGGAACTCCGGGTCGAACGTCTCGCCGACCTCGCCGAAGCTCTTGATGTTCAGCTTTTCAAACGACTTTTTGAGCTGATTCGAGATCATCTCAAGACCCTTGCGGAATTCCTCGGGCGCGTTCTTCGACGCTTCGAGCGCTCTGTCGATGTTGTCTGCGATCGGGATTATTTCGTTTATCGTGTCGGAAACGGCGTTGGCGTAGATGCCTGCCTTTTCGCGCTCCGTGCGTGTGCGGTAATTGGCGTATTCGGCAGCCGTTCTCAGCAGCTTATCCTTCTCGGCTGCGAGAGCCTTTTCAAGCTCCTCCGTCTTGTCGCCGGCAGCTTCCTCTGCGGCGGTCTCCTCCGCCTGCGCGTTATCAGCGTTTTCCGAAACGGTCTCTTCGGCGGTCTGCTGCTCGTCGAGCTGCTCCTTTTCTTTACTGTCCTTACCCATTTATCTCAATTCCTTTCGTTATTCCTTTATTCGATCATCAGCATTTCACGGAAAAGCCTTCCGACGCACTCGGCGATATATTCGAGCACAGCCGACGCGTAAGCGTAATCGCACCGCATCGGGACTATCGCTGTGATAAATCCGCCGCTCGACGGCTCGATCGTATACGGCTGCGCGATAAAGCTGTGAGCGCTCAGCGTTTCGTTGCCGATATCCGAGCCTATCAGTATATTTTTTCCGCTCCTCAGGCGAAGTATCAGCGATTCGAGCTGTTCGTCGGAGTGCAGCAGCCTTGTCAGCGCGCGGACATTTGTGATGTCGTCCTCGCCGTCGAGCAGATTCGCTCTGCCCGAGACCGTCATGCTGAAGCCGCCGACGTCACCGCAGGCTTCCATTATCGCCGCGAGCACGCTCGGCACGAGAAACGCTATCTCGCCCAGACTCACCGCAAGAGTTTGTATGAACGCCGGCGTAACGCTTTTTACCGGCAGCCCCTCAAGATCTCTGTTGAATATCGTTTCATATATATTCACGATATCGGGCGTTATTACATAGTCGCATTTGAAAAGCCGCGTTTTGATAAGCCCCGTCGAGGTTATCAGCACCGCCATGCACGTCTGGCGTCCTGTCTGAACGAATTTCAGCGTGCGTATCCTGGCATTTTCTGAAAATGGCGTAGTCGTTATCGCCGCCGCCTTCAAAAGCTCCGCCGCCGTATCGCCCGCCGCCTGGAGCAGACTCTCGGGCTCGTCGCCCTTTGAGTTCAGCTCGTCGAAGATCAGCGCTTTGATGCTGCCCGACAACTGCTTTTTCTCCATCAGCGAATCGACGTAAAACCTGAACCCCTCCTCCGAGGGCATTCTGCCCGCCGAGGTATGCGGCTGTGTAAGCAGCCCCATATCCGAGAGCTCCGCCATTTCGTTTCGCACCGTAGCCGAAGAAACGGGAAATCCGAGTGTGCCGCACAGCAGCTTCGAGCCGACAGGCTCGCCGTTTTTTATGTATTCCTCCACGACCGCCTTGAGGATCTTGATCTTCCTCTCTCTCGCCTGCAATATGCTCACCTCGCTTCTGCGAATTAGCACTCTTGGTGCTTGAGTGCTAATCTACTTTTTATTATACATTTATACTTTGATTTGTCAAGAGTTTTATTCAAGAAATTTTATTAAATATTTGTTAATGGCACTTTGAAGTCTCGAGTGCTAAATATTAAATTGTTCAAATCTCTTGACCTTGCCGAAGAATGAATCTATAATAAAAAGGAAACAGCATCTACATCAAAGCAAGGAGTGAAACGCTATGGCAATGCGGTCTAAGGTAAACTTCAAATGCCCCGAGTGCAGTCAGAACGTCGAGGCCGATCAATGGAGCGCGATAAACGGCGACAAAAACCCTCAGCAGAAATTCAAACTGCTCGACGGCTCGCTTTTCAAAATAAAATGCAAAAACTGCGGTCATGTCAGTACGGTCGGTTATCCGCTCGTCTACCACGACACAAAGCAGAACTATATGATATGGCTTGTTTATGACGAGGAGGAAATAAAACACGTTTCCGATTATTTCAGACAGAGCAAAAACGGCAGCGCCGACGACGATGAAGAGCCGGTAGACGCGGAGTGCCGTCAGCGGATCGTTCGCTCGCCCGACGAACTAAGAGAAAAGATCATGATCTTCGACAGCGGGCTTGACGACAAGATCATCGAGATAATGAAGCTTGCCTACGCGAAGGAGACGCAGCGCATACTCAAGGACGACAACGTAGCCGCGGCGTTCTTCTCGAACCGCGACGGCGAAAAGCGCATCGAGCTGTACACAGAAAAGGGCAAGGCGTTCGTGTCGGGCGCGTCGAAAAAGATATACGACGAGCTTGACGACAAGTACGGCGGCAAGGCAAGCTACGCCGAGGACAGAGTTTACGTCATCGACGACGTGTGGGCACTAAATCTGCTCAGAAGCATGAGGTGATATATAATGAAAATTCTTTACGCTGAGGACGAGCGCGCCATGAGCGAAGCCGTGACCGAAATTTTAAAGCACAAGAATTACATAGTTGACGCCGTTTACGACGGCGAAGAAGCTCTCGACTACATCTTCTCCGACAGCCACTACGACGGGATAATCCTCGACGTCATGATGCCGAAGAAAAGCGGCATCGAGGTGCTCAAAGAGATAAGGAGCCGCGGCGTCGGCACCCCCGTGCTGCTGCTGACGGCAAAGTCCGAGATAGCCGACAAGGTCGAGGGGCTGAACTCCGGCGCAGACGACTACCTCGCAAAGCCGTTCGCGATGCCCGAGCTTATCGCAAGAGTGGGCGCGCTCGTGCGCCGTCAGGGCGAGATAATCCCCGACGACATGACCGCCGGCAACGTCACGCTTTCGCGAAACTCCTTCGAGCTGAAAACGGCGAGCGGCGAGATACGTCTCTCAAAAAAAGAGTTCCTCATGATGGAGATGCTGATGAAAAGCCGCGAGCACCCCGTGTCTACAGAAAGCTTCATGACGCGTATCTGGGGCTACGACAGCGAAGCCGAGGTAAACGTCGTGTGGGTATACATCTCATATTTAAGGAAAAAGCTCGCCGCTCTCGGCGCGAACATTCAGATATCGGCGCTTCGCGGAAGGGGCTACATTCTGGAGGAAACGAAGAATGCTTAAAAAGCTCAAATTTCGTTTCATACTCCTTGCGATGACGGCGATGACCGTGACGCTGATACTCTCCTTCACGGCGGTAAATATCGCGCTGAGAACGCAGATGTCGGCTAACAAAGACGCGCTTATCGAAACGCTGTACGAAAACGGCGGGCAGTTCTCGCTGTTTATCCACGCCGAGCCGGACACAGAGCGCGACGGCAGCGACACCGATCTCAAGCGGCGCGACGGACGCGGCAAGGACGGCTTTATGCATTCCGAAACGCCGTACGAAACGCGCTATTTCGTCGCTTACGTCGATAGCGACTGCACGCTGATAAAGGCTGATTTCAGCCACATCGCGCTGTCGAACATCGACAATATCCGCATACAGATAGACGAGATCGCCGCCTCGGGCAAGCAGAAGGGCTACAACGGCAACTACCGCTTCGGGCGTTTTGACGACGACGACGGGCTTATGATAATCGGCGTTGACTGCTCGAGCGATATGCGGACGATAAACACGCTGACGCTGATAACGCTCGTCACCATCGCGTCGAGTGTTGTGATAGTGCTCGTGATCCTGCTCGCGTTTTCAAGCAGAGTTCTGCGCCCGTTTGAAGAAAACCGCGAAAAGCAGCGCCGCTTCATCACCGACGCGGGGCATGAGCTGAAAACGCCTATAGCGATCATTCAGTCAAACACCGAGGTCATGGAGATGATCGACGGCGAAAGCAAGTGGCTTTTAAACATCAAGCAGCAGACCGAGCGCATGAGCAAGCTCGTCAAGGGACTTATCGAGCTTTCAAAAATGGACGAACAGACGATCGACGAAAAGGAAAAGCAGCGTATAATCCTGAGCGAGATCGTGTATAATTCCGTTGAATCATTCCGTGTTGTGTGCGAGACGAAGGGAATCGAGCTTTCCGCCGATATCCAGCCGGACGTGTCCGTCATGGGCGACCTTGAGGACATCGTGCGCGTTACAGGCATACTGCTCGACAACGCCGTCAAGTACACCGACGACCGCAAAAGGATCAGCGTGAAGCTTTACACAAAGTCAAAGCGAGCCGTGCTGAAGGTCTCCAACACCTGCAGGGGGCTTGACAAAAACAGCGTGTCGAAATTTTTCGACCGCTTTTACCGCAGCGACGAGTCGCGAAACTCTCAGACGGGCGGCTACGGCATCGGGCTTTCAATGGCTCAGATGATAATGCAGAACCACAAGGGCAGGCTCTCCGTCAGCTACTCCGACGATGAGATCATAACATTTACTGCGGAAATGTAATAGGGAGGTATTTTAATGGAAGAAATTTTAAAGGTGAGCGGCATAACTAAAACGTTCAGGCTGTCCGCAAAGCAGCAAAAGCTGCGCCACCTTGATTCAAAGACGCTCACGGCGGTAGACGGTCTTTCGTTTTCCGCCG
>OMPZ01000204.1 GCA_900313125.1 uncultured Eubacteriales bacterium
CGTCGCTTTCCCACGCCTTGAGAGTTTCCGGCTCGCTCTTGGGCAGACCTGCTCTCATGGGGAATTTGGTGTTTGGTAGATTCATCGTGTCTTTAAAATCCTGTGCCATTGGTAATTTCTCCTCTCAAACGGATTCACACCGTTTCGCAGATTAATTATATATTACGCGCCCGCACCTGCAAATTTGGTGCAAAAGCCGCGTTACACGCTTATACTGACCTCAGACAGAAATAGGTCTGAGTTTTCCGAAGATCAGTATCAGTTGTCCTTTTTAACGTCGAAATCCTCGCCGAATTTCAGTTTGCCGAAACGGTTCTCAAACTTCGACTTGTCGATCTGTATTTTGCCGTCCTTTGTATCCTTCTGCTCCTTTTCGAGCTCGTCGTCGGACTTCTTTTCATCGGCAGGCTTTTCGTCCTCTTCAACATCTGCCGCTGCGGCTTCGGCGTTCGCGAAATCCTCCGTAGCCGACTTTGCGTCCTCGGCAGCCTCCTCTATCGTTGAAAAGCCTTCCTCCTCCTTATCGTCGTCGGAAACAGCCTTCTTCGTCTTGTCGGCAGAGCTTGAGTATACCTCTGTCGGGTACTTTTCGTCGAGAGCCTTTTCAAGCTCCTTCGGCTCGTTCTCCTCGGGCAGGACCTTGAGAGACTCGATCTGCTGCTCAAATTCCTCGATGAGCTTTTTGCGTATCTCGGCAGCTTCCTCGGTGATCTGAACGATCATCTCCTTCTCCTTAATAATGCGGTTGTTAGCGTTGGCGATGATCTTATCCGCCTCGGCGCGCGCGTCCTTAAGGATCTGTGCGGCGTTTTTCTTTGCCTCCTTTACGGTCTTGTCGGCTTCCTTCTGAGCCTTTACAAGAACGGTGGAAACGCTGTCCTCGTTCGAGCGCATATCCTCGACCTTTTTCATAAGGAGCTCGGACTTTTCGATAAGCTCGGCGTTTTCCTTTTTAAGACCTCTGAGCTCTTTGAGCTCTTCGGCAAGCTCCGTTACCTCGTCGATAAACGCATCGACTTCATCGGTGCGGTAGCCGCCGATGCTTGCCTTTTTGAATTGAACATTTTTGATCTGGTCAACTGTAAGCATAACTTTTACCCCTGTCCTTTATAAATATTTTGAAATTATGATCTTGTATTTTCCTTTTTTGCTCATAGAACCGTCGAAGTGTACGATAAACTTGCCGCTGCCCCTGATCGACACCTTGTCGCCGTCGTTTATCTTCGCGTCGGGATCGTAAACAAGGCGGGCGTTTACCGACACAGCGCCATTTTTGATCGTCTGCTGAGCCTTCGACCTGCTGAGGGCCGCGCACTCGCCTACGATAATGTCCGTCCTCAGCGACGTTACCGTACAGGCTTTGTCGGAAAACCGCTGCGCGCTTAGTGACAGATCGACGCCGCTGTCAACAAACGAGACGCCCTCTCTGCCTACCTTTTCTATCTGACCGGTCACATAGCTTTGAAGCTCGGTTTTTACAAAAAACGTACATAAGCCCTCGCCTATCACGATGTCGCCTATCGCCGCGCGCTTTAAGCCCAGCGCCATAAGCGAGCCGAGAAAATCGCGGTGAGTCAGCTTCGCGCCCGTTCTGAATCTCAGGTTAAGCGCGGTGAACGGGAAATCCCTCTCGTCGGGCTGACAGTACATCGGGTAGACGCAGAGCATGACGCGCTGCGCGTTTTCATAGCCGCCCCACATAAGATATGTCTCGCAGCCCTGAGCCTTCAGCTCGGAAAGAACGATCGTCTGCTCGCTTTCGCTGAGGAAGTCGGAGTAGCACGGCTCGTATCTTCTCTCGCTCAGCCTGACAAGATCGGCGGTCATCGCGCAAAGGCGTTTTTCCTCGTCGATCATGGTCAGATAACGACTCCGCTTGCTTCAAGCTGCGCGAGAAGGTCGTCGCCCGTCATGTGAACGGAGCTGGGTATAACGAGGAAGGTGCTCGTCGCAACGCGCTTTATCTTGCCGCCCGTAGCGTAAGCCGCGCCGCTCATGAAGTCGATGATCCTGCGCGAGTTGTCCTTGCTGGCGTTTTCAAGGTTGAGCACTATGGTGTGCTGCCTGATAAGCTCGTCGGCGATGTTACGCGTTTCGTCGCTGAAACGGTCGGGTCTGAAAACAACGACCTGGAGCTTTGTCGTGGCGTCTATATTCATAACGTTGTTTTTGTAACTGTTTACGCTCGGCGCAGGCTGCGGGCTGATGTAAGGCACCTGCGGAGTGTACGGCTCCGGCTCGGGCTTCTCGTCGGGGTAGTACTCCTCCGAAACGCTCGGCTCGTCCTTCTTCTCCTCCTGCTCGTCGTATTTATCGTCGTAATCATATTCGTCGTCGGGAGTGTTCCACATTTGTTTAATCTTGTTGATAAAATCACCCATTTGCTGTATCCTCCTTTTTCATTTCGTCAAACGATAAACTTCATTAAAAGTAATTTCTCTTTCCAAACAGGCTTGAGCCTACGCGCACCATGTTCGCGCCGCAGAGGATAGCCTCCTCATAATCGTCGCTCATACCCATAGAAAGAATATCCATAGAAACATTATCTGATTTTTTGCCCGAAATGTCAATAAATATTTTGTGCATTAATTCAAAATATTTGCAAATTTCAGACTTTTTATCGCAAATCGGGGGGATAGCCATGAGGCCCTTGACGAAAATGCCGTCAATTTCCGCTATCTCACCGAGAAGCTCGTCAAGCTTTTCGGGCACGACACCCGACTTGTTTTCCTCCCTGCCGACATTGACCTCGATAAGGATATCCATCGTTTTGCCGTGCAGCTTGGCCTGCCTTGCCACCTCGTTAGCGAGCTTTACGCTGTCGACCGACTGGATAAGAGATACCTTGTCGATTATCTGGCGCACCTTGTTCGACTGGAGATGACCGATGAACTGAAGGTCGGCGTGCGTAAGGTCGTAGCTGTCGTATTTCGACAGAAGCTCCTGCACCCTGTTTTCACCTATATATGAAAGTCCGAGCGATATCGCGTGGTTTATGACTGTCGGCTCGACTGTTTTGGTTGCGGCGAGAAACGTTATGTCGCCGCGCGTTCTTCCGCTTTTTTCGGCTGCCTTTGAAATGTTCTCTTCGATGATCTTATAGTTTTCTTCAACGGCAGCGAGCTTTTGCTTTAACTCATCTGACAATTTTTCCATCGTAAAGCTCCTTTCCTCTTACAACGACCGTATCGTGAAGGGCGATCGTTTTCCCGGTCAAAAGCTCCGGGTCGAGCGGGTCGTCGCTGCATATAACGAAATCGTTGTCGGAATATATGATATGCACCTGAACGAACGTCAGCCTTTTGCCGTAGACCACATAAACGCCCTGCACCTTTTCCTGATGAGGCTCGCCCGAGGGATTCCCCTCGTCGTCGTAATCCTGAACGGTGATGTAATCGTCGTGGATAGCCGAACGGCTAACGCGAAGTCCGCTGTATGTGTATGTTTTTATCGTGATGTTTTCTCTGCGTATATCCGCGAGCGTGCCGTCGATGTAGTCGCTTTTGAGAACAAGCAGACCGTCGGAGACCGCCGAGCTTTGGTTCACACCGACGACCGTTGCCGGGATACTGCCCGACATTACGCGCGGTATCGACACGGAAACTACCGGGTCGCCCGAGCCGACCGTCAGCGCCTGTTCGCTCGTGACGGGGCACAGCAGATACCAGTTTATCGTGGTGATGACCTTGCCCACCGCGTCGGAGGGCGGGTCCTTTTTGACTATAGAGTTTACGTCGTCAGCCGTGAGCGATTCCGCGCGGCTGTAGTCGAGCGCGTTTTCAAAGCCGTCGAGCTTTGACGCGAAAAATCCCGAACGGCGGCTCTTTACGCTGCCGATGCCGTCCGGCACCTTGATCGAATCAAGCTGCGATTGCAGCTCGGCGATCCTTCCGTCAAAATTTGCCGAACCGCCCGTAACGACGGTACGCTCGTTAAAAAGCCTGAGCAGCTCGAGCTTCATGGTGTCCGAGGTGAGCAGCTTGTTCTGCGCCGTCTCGTTTTTGTACTGCGTTATCTTTTTCTTTATCTGAACGTCAACGGTGTCGAGATCGACAAAAAGGCTGTCCGACGAGCTTGTCATCTGCGTGAGCAGATCGAGCTCACGGCTTATGTCGCTGTACCTCTGCCAGTTTTCGACCTCCTGCTCGGAGTTGAAAAGCTTTGCGACCGTGCCGCCCGCGCTGACCTTTTCGCCGTCGTTCATCGTGTACGATATAATACCCTTTTTCGAGTTGGTGATGTACTCCTCTGATCGAAGCGCGACCGCTTCGGCTTCGATGCAGTCGTTGAGCTCGTAGTGATCCGCCTGCTCCGTTTCGAGCATCGTGAAATTCGACGTGTAAACGAGCATCGACGCGTATACGAGCAGGAACATGAAAAACAGCGCGGCAAGTATGCGCCCTATTGATATCCTGCGTTTTTTCTTCTTTTTGTATCTTCTTCGGTAGGGACGCTCTTCCTCGTCGGGCGTTTCGCCGATATCATTATCGAGGTCGAGTATGTCCTCGCCGAACAATTCGTCATCCATAAATATGCCCCTTTTTCAAAAGCTCGGCAGCCTGCCGCTCTATCTGTGAAAAGTCGTCGTATTCGTCGGTGTTGAACCAATGTATACTTTTGTCGCGAAGGAACCATGTGAGCTGGCGCTTGGCGTAGCGGCGCGTCTCGCGCTTGAGCGTTTCGAGCGCGTCGGAAAGTCCGCACTCGCCGCTAAAGTACGGCGCGAGCTCCTTGCAGCCGATGGCCATTTTCGCCGTCTGACCGATACTGTCGTCGGCGAGCACCTGCCTTGCTTCGTCGATAAGACCCATATACACCATTTCGTCAACACGCCTGTTTATCCTGTCGTAAAGCACGGCGCGGTCCGAGGTCTTCAGCCCGATCTTCACGGCGTTATACGGCGACGGCGTTTCACGCGAGCGTCTGTTCTGCTCTGTCATCGTGATGCCTGTCGTCTCAAACACTTCTATCGCCCTGACAACGCGCTTTACGTTGTTCGGCTCTATCCTCTCGGCTGCCTCGGGGTCGATCGCGTAGAGGTCGTCCCACAGCGCCTTTGCGCCGCAGCTCGCCGCCTTTTCGTGCAGCCGCCGTCTGAGGTCATCGTCGGCGTCGTTCTCCGAAAACGTGATGTTGCTGAGCAGAGAATCGACGTACAGCCCCGTACCGCCGACGATTATCGGCAGCCTGCCGCGCGACGCGACCTCGCGTATTTTTTCGCCCGCAAGCTGTGTGTAGCGCGCGACGCTGAAGCTTTCGCTGCGCGGTATCACGCTGATGAGGTGGTGCGGTACTCCGCGCATTTCGTCCGCCGTGGGCTTTGCCGACGCAATGTCCATGCCCTCGTAGATCTGCATGGAGTCGGCGCTTATCACCTCTCCGCCAAGCGCGAGAGCGAGCGACACGCCGAGCCTTGTCTTGCCCGACGCCGTAGGCCCGACAACAGCCGCGACCTTGATCTTGTTTTCATCATTCATTGTCAAACCCTGCCAAACTGCTTTTCGATCTGATACCTCGTCATTATTATCGAGGTAGGTCTGCCGTGCGGACAATAGCGGTAGCTCGGATCCTCGCCCATTTTGATGTACAGGTCGATCAGCTCCTGCGGCGAGCTTTTGTCGCCGCCCTTTATCGCGCTGCGGCAGGCTATGTTGTGATACAGCCAGTCGGTGTATTCGCTTTCGATATTGTTTTTGTTGTCGAGAATATGATCCGCCATCTCTTCTATAGTGGCGGCGACGTCGAAAGCGTTTATGAACGACGGCGCACTTCGCACAAGCAGAGTGCTTCCGCCGAAATCCTCTATCTCAAAGCCCGATTCGCTCATAAGCTCGGCTTTTTCGAGCACCGCGCCGTGCTGTGCCTTCGTAAGCGAAACGGCTGCCGGCTCGAGCAAATACTGCGCGTATTTCTTTCCCTGCTCTCGCCTGAGCTTTTCGTAAATTATCCTCTCGTGAAGAGCGTGCTTGTCGATAAGCACGAGCTCGTTGTTTCTTTCTATTATTATGTATGTTTTGAACGCTTCGCCGACAAAGCGAACTACGTCGCCCGACACATCGGCAAGCGGTCTTATCTCGTTTTCATCGTTGGCGTCCTCGGTCTGCGCCGTTTCCGTTTTCGCAGCGGTCTCGGTGACCTCGGTAATTGGCGAAACGGACGGCATTTCGGAGGCTGCCGCTTTCTTTTCTTCCTTTAGCTCGGTATTTTCCGCCGCCTGCTCTGTTTTAACTGGCGTGGGTATGCCGAACGCGCTTTCCTCGTCGATGTCTATGTCGATGTTTTCGTACCGCGGACGTGAGACGGGGCGCGGCGGAGCCTGATAAACGGCTGCTGCCGGCATCGGGTCTCTCAGCACGAGCGGCTCGCTGTCACCTCCCGTGGGTTTGTCGAGCACGGACGAATACACCTCAAGCGAACGCTTGTCGGGCAGAGACGACGGTCTGACGACCGGCGTGTTCTCTATTTTCTTCACCTGATACTGCGACATCGTAAACGGCTTTTGCACGACAGACTTGTCAATAAGCTCGTCGAACGCCTTTGCAGGCTCCATTTTAAATTTCTTCACGGTGTCGCCGTCGATAAGCGCGGAACGCACCGCGTGATATACGGCTTCAAAAACGGGTCGCTCGTTGACAAAGCGCACCTCGATCTTCGCCGGGTGAACGTTTACGTCAACGTGGTCGAACGGTATCCCGATATGCAGCACGCAGCCGGGGTATTTCCCGACCATGACCATGCCCTTGCAGGCTTCCTCCAGAGCAGCCATCGCCGTGCGGCTCTTTACGAAGCGCTGATTGATAAAGAAATTCTGCATTCCGCGTGACGCGCGCGCAGCCTGCGGCTTTGTGACGTAGCCCTTGACGGTGATGCCGTTTAGCTCGTAATCGACCTTGACGGCGCTGTTCGTAAATTCGCGCCCAAGCACGGAGTAGGCGCAGTTTTTGTCGCTGCCGTCGCCCGAGGTCACGAGCGTCTGTCTATGGTCGCGGATAAGCGTGAACGCGATCTCGCTGTGAGAAAGCGCCGCCTTGTCTACGACAGCCGCGACGGAATTGCCCTCGGTGACGTTCTTTTTCAGATATTTCATTCTGGCGGGAACGTTGTAAAAAAGCTCCCTTACGATAAACGTAGTTCCCACAGGGCAGCCCGCGTCCTCAAAAAGAACCTCGTCGCCGCCCTCTATCTTGTAGTGAGTGCCGACGTCCTCGCCCTGCGCGCGCGTCAGAAGCTCGACGCGCGCCACCGCGCTGATAGACGCGAGGGCTTCGCCGCGAAAGCCGAGCGTGCCGATAGCGTCGAGGTCGTCCTTGCCGCTGACCTTGCTCGTCGCGTGACGTTTGAACGCGTTCCTGATATCGTCGCGCATGATGCCGCTGCCGTTGTCGGTGACGCGCATCATGGTGACGCCGCCGTCAGTTATCTCAACTGTGACCGACGTCGCGCCCGAATCTATTGAATTTTCCACAAGCTCCTTTATCACCGACGACGGGCGTTCTACCACCTCGCCCGCGGCGATAAGCTCTGCAATGTGCTTTTCGAGCACGTTTATCTTTCCCATTTTTTACTCCTAACTATGGTGCGGCCTGATATCAGCTCAGCATACACCTGTTGACTACCTTGCTCTCGATAAAACGTTTGAAGCGCTGGTAGTCGCCCTGAACGAATTTGTCCTTATACGCGTGGAGAACAAGCTTTTTATCTGTTTCGAGGTAGATCTCCGTACCCGAGTTCCTTACCGACACGATCTCCTTGTAGGGGTAGTTCACTTCAAATGTACCGTCGGTGATGTAGATCGCGTCGTCGCGGAAATCGACCGTTCTCGTCCAGTCGTGTCCGAGCTGGACCGCCATTTTGTCGTACATAGACGACGCCGAAACGCGCCACTTGAAGAATAAATGAAAAATGCAGTACATGAGCAGCACAAGCTCAAGCGCGAGCAGCGGATACGCATTCGCGCCGTGTGGCGAGAGCATATAAACTATCGTCGCCGCCGTGAGGATCACAAGTATCACGACCCACATCACGGTGATCTTGAGCTGGAGACCCTTTCTGCGGCTGGCCTTCGCCCATTTGAGGTAAAGGTCCTTCGTAACGGTGTATTGATTTGTTATCATAAAAATCACCTGTCATTCACACATATTTTTTAGTTCGTACAGCTTGTTGAGCGCCTCTACGGGCGTCAGGGTGTTGATGTCTATCTCGCGCACAAATTCCTCGATGCGCGAATTTCCTATCGGCACGAGCGTCATCTGCGCGCCGTCGTCGAGCACCTCGCGTTTTTTCTTCTTCGGGCGCTCCGTTTTCTTGCCGCTTTCAAGCTCCTTGAGAACGACCTTCGCGCGGTCGATGACCTCGTCGGGCAGACCCGCGAGCTTCGCTACCTCGATACCGTAGCTGTCGTCCGCGCCGCCCGGCACAATGCGTCTCAAGAAAGTGATATCGTCGCCGCGCTTTTTCACGGCTATGTTGTAGTTCTTAACGCCGTCGAGCAAGTCCTCAAGCACGGTCAGTTCGTGGTAATGCGTCGCAAAGAGCGTGCGCGCACCGAGCTTCTTTTTGTCCGCGGCGTATTCGAGCACGGCTCGCGCGATGCTCATGCCGTCAAACGTCGAAGTACCTCTGCCGATCTCGTCGAGGATAAGCAAGCTCTGCGAGGTGGCGTTTTTGAGTATCTCGGCGACCTCGTTCATCTCGACCATGAAGGTGGACTGACCGCTTGAAAGGTCGTCGCTCGCGCCGACTCTCGTAAATATCGCGTCAGTCACGGCGATCGACGCGCTTTTAGCGGGAACGAACGAGCCTATCTGCGCCATGAGAACTATCAGCGCGTTCTGCCGCATGAAGGTCGATTTGCCCGCCATGTTCGGCCCGGTTATGATAGCGGCTCTGTTTTCTCCGCCGTCGAGCTTTACGTCGTTGGGCACAAATGGCACGTCGCTGAGCAGCTTTTCTACCACGGGGTGCCTGCCGTCCTTTATTATTATCTCACCGCTGAGGTTTACGTCGGGGCGGCAGTAGCGCATATCGACAGCCGTCACAGCAAAGCTTGCGAGCGTGTCGAGCTGCGCCAACGCCCTTGCTGTCGTCTGAATGCGTTCAAGGCTCTTCGCGACCGTCTCTCTGACCTCGGTGAACACCTTGTATTCAAGCGCGACGGCTCTGTCCTTCGCGCCGAGTATCCTGCCTTCAAGCTCCTTCAGCTCCGGCGTGATGAACCTCTCGCAGTTTGTGAGCGTTTGTTTTCTTATGTAATTGTCCGGCACCTGGTTTTTATACGAGTTCGAGACCTCGATATAGTAGCCGAACACTCTGTTGTAGCCGACCTTTAGCTTCGGTATGCCGGTGATCTCGCGCTGCCTTGCTTCAAGCCCGGCGAGAACTCCCGTCGAGTCAGACATATCGTGCTTGAGCGTATCTATCTCTTTGTCGTAGCCCTCTTTTATCAGGCTGCCCTCGCGAACGGTGAACGGCGGGTCGTCGTCTATCGCTCTGTCGATAAGCTCGCGCACATCGTCACACAGGTCGATATCGCCGTAGATCCTTTTAAGCTCCGTTGACTGCACGCCGGAAAGATTATTCTTAACGGCAGGCAGCTTTTCGAGCGCGTTTTGCAGCCCCTTGAGGTCTCGCGCGTTAGCCGAGCCGTAAACTATCCTCGTCATCAAACGCTCGAGGTCTGGTATGCCGACGAGCGACTGCACCGCTTCTCCGCGAAGGGGCGCGTCGTTTACAAGCTCCTCCACGGCGTTCTGCCTGCGGATTATCTGAGCTACGCTCATCAGCGGCTGCTCTATCCAGCGGCGGATAAGTCTCTTTCCCATCGCCGTTTTCGTGCTGTCGAGCACCCATAAAAGCGAGCCTTTTTTGTCCTTCGAGCGCATCGTTTCGGTAAGCTCAAGGTTGCGCTTCGTGTTGTAGTCAAGGCGCATGAACCTGTTTTCTTCAAGCAGCTCGACGCCGCTTATGCGTTCAAGACCTGTTCTCTGAGTCTCCCGGAGATATCTGATGAGCGCGCCTATAGCACGCACACAGCCGGGCTTCCCCGCCAGGGACATCTCCTCGGGCGTTTTTTGGAACTGCGCCGAGAAAACGCCGAGCGCGCCGTAATGATCGAAATATTCGTCCTCCAGCATCTCGACCGCCGCTTTTAGCTTATCCTTCAGGAAGGGGACTATCGGCGTTATCTTATCTACCTCGCCGCCGACAAGGAACTCCGACGGAGAGTAGCGCGAGAGCGCGCCCGTAAGCTTTGAGCCGTCGCGGTCGACGTCGATATCGCAGCAGTAAAGCTCGCCCGTAGAAATATCGCAGAAAGCGGCGGAGTGAATGCCGCCCTCGGTGAAGAGAGAACATATAAAGTTGTTTCGCGACTCATCGAGCATGGAATCCTCCATGACGGTACCGGGCGTGATGACCCTGATTATCTCGCGCTTTACGAGACCCTTTGCAAGCGCGGGGTCCTCCGTCTGCTCGCAGATAGCCACCTTATAGCCCTTCGCAACGAGCCTTGCTACATACTGCTCGTAGCTGTGGAACGGCACGCCGCACATCGGCGCGCGCTCCTCCTGACCGCAGTCGCGGCCGGTCAGAGTAAGCTCCAGCTCCTTTGAGACGAGTATCGCGTCGTCAAAGAACATCTCATAGAAATCGCCCAGCCTGAAAAACAGGATACAATCCTTGTTTTGTTCCTTGATGGCAAAATACTGTTTCATCATCGGAGAAAGCTCCGCCATTTTTCATAACCTCCCTCAAAGGCGTTTCGCCATATCTATCAGCCGCAGCCGCCGCAGGTCGAGCAGCTCCCAGTGCAGCCGCTTACGGGGTCGGTCGTGTCGGGGTCGTCGCCGAGCGCGCTGTTCTGTATTATGCCAAGCACCTGCTGCAGCTTTGTGTCAAACTGCTGCTTCGCCTTGTTGTACGTTTTCATATTTTCGTTGCTCATCACCTTCGCGTAAAGAGCGCGCATCTCTTTGTTGAGAGCCTGCATCTTATCGTCGTCGCGGTCTGTTTTCGACGCTTCCACGTTAATGGCGATGCGCTTTTCGTTGTATTCCTCGATAAGCTCCTGAAGCTCGCTGTCCTCCTCGCTTACCTGCTCCGCAGTACGCATTTTTATATACGCTTCGTCCTGCTGTATCTCGCGGCCAAGCTGCCGCGCAAGCTCGATGATATCCATGTTTTTTATCCTTTCCGTGTGGTGCGAATGCTTATTGTGAAAGCTCGCCCGAAAGCACCCAGTTGCGCGCTTTCGTTATTTTTACGTTTGCGAACTGCCCCACGAGACCTTCGTCGCCGGGGAAGTCAACGATAATATTTCCGCTTGTTCTCGAAGTAAGTATGCCCTCCTTGTCGGTCTTGCCCTCGACAAGAACGCGCACCGTCTGCCCCACCATCGAAGCGCAGCGCTTAGCGGCGATCTCCTCCTGCACCTTGAGCAGCTCGGAGAACCACTTCGATTTCTCCTCATGGGTGAACGGGTCGTCCATTTTCGCCGCCGGAGTACCCTCGCGCGGCGAATAAATAAACGTGAACAGCGAGGTGAAGCCGACCTCCTTCACAAGCGAGACAGTCTCGAGAAATTCCTCATACGTCTCGCCGGGGAATCCGACGATGATATCGCTCGTGAGCGAAACGCCGGGTATCTTCTCCTTGGCGTAGTTTATGA
>OMPZ01000203.1 GCA_900313125.1 uncultured Eubacteriales bacterium
ATTTGCTGTAAGCACCGCTGTCGGCACGTTTTCTGAATCGTGTTCCAAGCAAAATAAGGAAAAGAATGCCGCGGACAATAAGCTCAATGCACATCGCCGTCCATATTCCGGGCAGCCCGTAGAGCGGCGCGAGATACGCGGCAAGCGTTATCCTGACAGCCCACATACTGACAAAGCTGACGACGCTAGACACCGCTGTATCACCTGCCCCGCGGAACACGCCTGCGGCAACTATCGACGCGGCGTACATCGGTTCGGCGAACGCTTCTATTTTGAGTACCTGCGCGCCGAGCGTCCTTATTGCCGCGTCAGGTGTAAGCAAGGCGATCATCTGAGGTGCGAACACATACATCAGCGCGCCGCTCGCCGTCATGACGAGCATTCCTATCAGCGTAGTCAGCCAGCCCAGCCGTTTCGTTATGTCATACCGTTTTGCGCCGATGCATTGCCCGATTATCGTCGTGGCGGACGCGCCTATACCGTAGCCGGGCATATAGCACAGGCTTTCCGCCGTGATACCGAAGGAATTTGCCGCGATCGCAACCGCACCCAGCGGAGAAACTATGCGCGTGAACGCGATATACGCGCCGCAGGTTATCGTTTGTTCTACGGCGACGGGAACGGCTATCCTGACGGCGTTTTTCATTTCATCGCGATCAAACACGAGCGGCTCGTTTGGTCGGATATGTAAGGGGGTGCTGCGAACGAGCAGGAAATACATCAGCAAAAACACCGTGACTACCTCGGAAAGCGCAGTTCCGAGAGCAGCGCCTGCAACGCCGAGACCTGCGCCCGGCAGTCTTAAAGCTGCGCCGAACAAAGCGACCTGCCTTGACGGGAATATCAGCAGCGCGTTGAAGATAACGTCGAGCGCGCACATGATGACCTCAAGAGCGCCCGGCACATTCATATTGCCGCTGCACTGCAGCATTCCCGACGCGGTGTAGTTGAGCTGCATAAACGGCACGAACAGCGCGAATATAAGGAAGTAGACCGAAGCGTCCTTTCGTACGGCTTGCTCCGCGCCGAGCCATACGGGCAGGTGCGAGCTTATCAGAACTCCCGTCACGGCGAGTATCAGGCTGAACGCCGAAACTGCCAGCAAGCCGAGCTTTACGATATTTCTCGCGCCCTTTTCGTCCTTTGCGCCGATCCTTTTGGCTATCTGCACCGTAAAGCCCGTGGCGGCCGCCATTGACAGTCCTCCGAAAAGCCATGTGCTCGACGATACGAGACCTATTGCCGCCGAAGCGTTCGCTCCCATGCGTCCGACCATCGACGCGTCTATATACTGCATTATAAGGCTTGAAAGCTGCGCGAGTATAGCAGGTATGCTCAGCTCGAATATCATAGCTATCTGCTGCGACGATGACAGCGTTTCTCCGTCGCGCATACGTTCAAGCAGCGTTTTCTTTTTAGTATCAGTCATAAATCTTTCCTCTGATCGTCCGGACTTTGTTCCGAACGGTGATATGTGTGTCTATTTCATTTATATATATGATTTACTTTTATATTGTACCACATATTTCTCTTCTCTGCAAATCTTGCGGGCGAGCGCCCGCGGGCAATTGCGCGGTTTTAGGTTGTTCAATGCACTACTTTTTCGCCGCGCGGCTCGGCACTCCCAGAGTGCCTACCTTGTCTAATGCTGAAGTCTCGGCGTTTTATGGTGGTCTGCTTGATACATTCTTTGCCCACTTTAATATTACACTAACGCGGCTTGAACGCCGCAAATGTCGAAATGGTTACACACACGATACAATAGTGACAATTTAACCAAAAAGAAAGTCAAATAGTAAAAATTATATGCTTACTATTGACAATTCAAGTGCCGGTTTGATATAATTTAGTGTATAGAATTTTTCTGTATTTGTATTTTGAGAATATATTTTTTGTGCAGAAGTAATTGCCTGCCGCCGCGGCTTTATATCACGACGCTGTCCTGCGTTTTGACAGGAGAGTGCAGACGCAGGATCATGCAAAAGCCGCGGGGCGCAAATACTGCTGCCGCTGACTACAATCCACCGGCAAAGGAGGTACTATGAAAATTGGTAAATGAACGCTCTCCTGACGTTTTATCGGGAAACGTTATTCATTTTTTCAAAACACAATGCAGCATTATTCAAATTTAGAAAAAGGAGATATTCTTTATGGCAAAAAGCAAACTAAAGACCGCAGCAAAAAAGAGCGCAGCCGTTATTTCGTCACTTGCACTTCTGATGTCATACGGAACAGTCGGCTTGTTTACGACAGCGAGTGCCGATACAACGGATCCCGCCGCGTTAGCGACCGATATGCAGATCATCGACCAGTACGGCAACGAGATACCCTCTAACTCGACTCTTCGCGTATATGTTGACAACTCGTCAATTGCGGGGCAGCCGGCGGTAACGTCATTCTATGCAGTTATAAGCAACAAGGGTACTACTGAGCTTAACGACGGTGTTTCGTATACAAACGTTCCTAACGCGGAGATCACTCGTACTTTGGTATCTTCTGACGATCACTCGAAAAAATATCGTTTCGATGTAAGAGGCTTTACTACGAAAGATAGTACGAAGACCGACCCCTTGACCGGC
This sequence comes from uncultured Eubacteriales bacterium, assembly GCA_900313125.1. GTDB lineage: Bacteria > Bacillota > Clostridia > Oscillospirales > Acutalibacteraceae > RUG592. Next base: position 2,580 of record OMPZ01000203.1, read on the forward strand.
GCGGATATCCCATACACAGCCGAAACTTCCTTTGAACCGGGCTCGGCACTCAGCACGATCTACGCTACCGGTCCTGCGGCTAACCAAAAGGTACAGATCATAACGCAGGAACCCGCGTCGGATCTTGTTCCGTCCTTCACAAAAACCGATGAAACAAGCACGGCTAAGGGAGCTGGCACGATCGACGTAAACGATAACAACTGGTACAATTCTACCAACGCAAACGGTACCGAGTATGTAGTTGTTGCAAACCACAAATATCAGCTCACATCAAATCTCGTAACGCAGCACCCCGGCGCTGACAAAAACTACCTTGACAAGGTCGAGTGGTCAGTTTACGAGGGAGTTTACGACAACTACAATATGGATCAGCTCGTCGAGGCAGACCCGAACAAGGCTCAGATCGGTAAAACATCAGGTCTGTTTTCGCCAAACGATTCAGGCCGTGTAACGATCGTTGCAAACTTTGCTGCTACTCCCGCGTTGGAGTATAATTCTGCTGCCGCAGAGACGGCTTATAACGATCCGAACAACACGACAGTTACCACCAAACCGACTTTTACAGCGAATCCTATAACAGGAGAACCTACCGACAGACCTTTCGCATACGGTGAGAAGAAGAGAACTTCGTATCAATATGAGGTCGAGGAAAAAAAGCTGAAGCTTGCAAACGGAATGCCCATAATCAAAACTAACGATAAGGGCGAACCTCTCACAACAACCTACAGCATGAATGAAGAACCGCTCCGCGCTCATTATTTTACAGATGATGACGGAGTTATGACAGCGAATCCTTATGTAACAGATGACGGCAGCATTGCAGGATACAGACGCGTAAACAACGTTCCTAAGTTCATTCAGGTAATGATACTTAAAGAAAATCCGGCAAAGAGCGTTAAATTTACAACTCTTCCAAATGTTTCCGTAATATACGATGACGAAGAAACCGGTTCAGATACAGAAAGCAACATCCCCGTAGGCACAATGGAACAGGGCGATACCTTCCAGCTTGACTATGACGCCGAAGCTACATACAGCGAGAAGGACGGGGTTGAGTATAAGAACGGCGCTACAGACGAGTTCACATGGGAATCCAGTGCCCCCGACATCGTATCCGTTGACCAGACAGGTCACATTACGGCTAAGAACAAGGGTAAAGCTACGATCACGATCAAGGGCGAAACAAATAAGGAAGGCAAGTATGTCTCCGCGTCGTGCGTTATCGAGGTTCGTACACTTGCAGACAGCGTTGCTATCACACCTTCTCCGACAGAAACAAGAGTTGATGTTGAAACGACAGTTTCTGCTGTAATGTCCCCCAACAAAGCAAACGAGTTCGTTTCGTGGGAGTCAAAGGACGAGAAGATCGCAACAGTGCTTGCTCTCCCCTATAACGAAAACTCCAATATCCAGCAGGCAGTTATCACAGGTCACAAGGTAGGCACTACCGAGATCATAGCGACCACACGTTCGGGCAAGAAGGCTGTAGTAACGGTAACAGTTTACCCGAAGAAAACTGCGACAAAGATCAGCCTTAAGACAACAAAAGACAGCGGTACTGCAGATATACAGAACGAAGAAGAGCTCTTCACTACAAAAGAGATGACTATCAACGCATACCTCACCGCACAGGACGGCTCCTCCGCCGACGAAAAAGCAGTATGGCGCGTTGACAACAACGAATCCGACCATGTATCCATTATTTCACAGGACAACGAAAAGATCACTCTCAAGGGAGTTACAAGGGGCGACGTTACAGTTGTCGCAAGAGATCAGGATAACGCCGACCTTTCCAAGACATTCGTGCTCCACGTTCTCAAGGGCTGCGACAAGGTAAGCATCTTAAAGAGTACAGGCGAGAATATCGGCAATTCGAGATCGCTCAACGTAGGCAGCGAGCTTGCTCTGAAAGCAGACATGAGGATCGACACCGGCAGCAACCCGTACGATCATGACGACGAGGTAGCAAAGTGGGAGTCGAGCAACCCGTCCGCTGTATCGGTAAACGAAAACGGCGTTGTAAAGGCACTCAAAGAGGGCAATGCTACGATAACAGTAACCACGAAGTCCGGCGTTAAGGGCACATACAACATTTCCGTATTCCTCGCGTCCTCGATAACGATCAACGGCGCGACAACAAATCCTGACTATACTCTTTCGGCGGCTATCCAGCTCGATAATAATCTTAACGGCAGCAAAACTCTTACGGCAGCAGTAAGAGACGGCTCAAACAGACAGGTAAACAATGTAGAATGCCGGTGGACATCAAGTAACGAAGATGTCGCAACAGTTTCTTCTACAGGCGTTATCACAGGCCGCGGCGTAGGTACGACGACTGTTACGGTTTCGTCAGGCTCTCAGTCGGCAGAATGCGAGGTAACGGTATACGCTCCCATTACGGCTGCTAAATACGATGAGATCGCACCGTTTATTTACACACCGCTCTCGACATCCTACGAACCGCATCCCGTATTTTATCACAACGCATACAGCAATGGCGCTGTTGTGAACAAGAACCTCGTTGAGAACAGCGACTACACGGTAGAATACTTCAACAATACAGGCGTAGGCAAAGCGTCGATGAAGATCACCGGTCAGGGCTACTACACAGGCTCTACAACTATAAACTATATGATCGATCCGAGACCTCTTACCGATGAATCTATCACGATCGATTATAACGAGCGTCAGGAGTGTACCGGTAATCAGATCAGACCCGCGCTCAACATTTCCTGCTTCGGTATCCAGCTTACCGAAAACGTAGATTATTCTGTTGATTATAAAGATAACACACTGCCCGGAACAGCAACAATGACTCTGAAGGGCAAAAACAGCTACAACGATACAGTTACTAAGCTGTTTACTATCTTCTGCGACCACAAGGTCCTCAAGGACACAACTATCATCAAAGAGGCATCGTACGAAGAGGACGGCAGTATGATCGGCACCTGCGTTGCCTGCGGCGAAAAGGAAGTTCCGCAAATTATCCCAAGATTCCCTCATACGACCAACCCTGCAACAGCTCTCAGCTTTGACAGCGCAGAGTACGGTCTTGATGTAAACGAAGAGCTTCAGCTCCAGCCCATCGCAGTTACCGCAGATCCTTCAAAGCCTGCTACAGACGCATTCAGATGGGTATCGGAAAACCCGCGCGTTGTTACCGTTGATGAAAACGGCAAGATCAAGGGTATGTCCAAGGGCATCACAACGATCACGATCTACGGCGAGAACGACAAGGTCAACGCTTCCTGCGATGTAAGGGTGCTCACAAAGGCTACCTCTATCAAGTTCGATCCCGATCCTGCCGAAACAAAGATCCCGGTAGAAACAAGACAGGGCGTTTCGATTGAGATGAAGGTCAAGATCGATCCCGCGGCCTCCGAGGACGAGATCGTTTGGATCTCCGCAGATCCTTCGATCGCAACAGTTACTCCTTCCGAAACAGACAAGTACTCAGCTATCGTTACAGGTAACAATCTCGGCAAGACAACGATCATCGCAAAGGGCAGATACTCCGGTATCTCCACGGAGACCGAGCTTACTGTCGGCAAGAGATACGCTTCCGATGTTATCAGTATCTCCACAATGATCGGCGACGTAAAGACAGTTCTTCCCAACAGCACCAACAACAGCACATATACCCACAAGATCTTTACAACTGACAATATCACATTCGATTCTATCATCACAAACAACGACGGCAAAGCAGCCGACGATGTAACGGTATGGAGGATCACAGACAACGATGATGCCACAGTTACAACGGTACCTCCGACAGAGACAAATGCCGACGTTATCGGCGACAGCATCACGATCCACGCTTCGGATCTTGGTTCCGTTACTGTAACAGCTTTCCCGCAGTCCAACCCGGAGCTCAAGACACAGTTCACGCTTCAGGTAGCAAGACGCTGCAACACGATCACGGTCAAGGACGACAGAGACGAGGTAGTAAGTGCAAGAGCGTTAAACGTTGACGAGCACCTTGCTCTTCACGCAGAGCTTACGATCAATGACCCGAACCACCCGCTCGATCACGACGACGCTATCAGAACATGGACATCGAAGGATCCCGAGATCGCGTCGGTTGACAGCAACGGCTATGTAACGGCGAAGAAGATCGGTCAGACCACGATCACCGTAACAACGCTTTCAAACCA
>OMPZ01000200.1 GCA_900313125.1 uncultured Eubacteriales bacterium
AGCGAAGCATCGTCGCGCCAGTCAACATCGAGAATCGACGGGAGCCTCGACGAAAACGAAACTCCGATACTGCGCGTAGACGACAGCATCTACAAAAACGGCGAGTACACGGCAAAAGCGACCGCCGAGGAAAACGGCTCCTCAGTCACGATCGAGGTCAAGCTCAAGCTCGAGAACGACAAGATCACCGATATCGAGGTGACGAGCGACAGCGCCGACGATCAGTACCTCGACAAGGTCAGCAAAGAGCTGCTCCCGAAGATCAAAGAAAAAAGCGGCTCCGAGCTTGAAAAGCTCGACGAACTCGCTGCCGACGAACGATCGAAAGCCGTTATCGAGGCTGTGAAAAAAGCTTTGGAAGAAGCAAAACAATAACAAAATAACGCAGTATGCGCGATGTCCTATCGCTCCATACTGCGTTGTTTTTATACCTTAAAGCATTTCTGAACGTTCTTCCGCTCTCCGATAACGAGCGCAATGTCGTCTGAGGTCATTGCCATAGTCGGCGAGGGTATCACCATGTGTGAGTCACGCTTTACGGCAATGATGTTTACATTGAACTTCTTTCTGATATCGAGCTGCATCAGCGTTTTTGCGTTCCATTCCTTCGGCACCTTCATCTCGTAGATCGAGATGTTACTGTCAAGCTCGATGTAATCGAGTATCGTCTTTGACGCGTACTTCGTGGCTACGCGCATAGCCGTCTGCTTTTCGGGGTAGATAACGTCGTCCGCGCCGTTTCTTAGCAGGAACTTCATCTGAACGTCGTTTGCCGCTCTAGAAACAACGACCTTCGCGCCAAGCTCTTTTACGAGCGAGGTAGTTTCAAGCGACGTCTGAAAGCTGTTCGAGATCGTCACTATGCACACGTCGTAATTGCTGACGCCAAGTGCCTTCATAAAATCGTAGTTTGTGCTGTCGCCGATCTGCGCGTGCGTAACATAAGGCAGTATCTCGTTGATACGATCCTCGTTTATGTCGATCGCCATGACCTCGCAGCGCAGCTCGCTCATTCTTTTCGCGATGTGAGCGCCAAGCTGCCCTACACCGATAATAATTGCCGAATCCATAATATGCTCCTTATCCTACCGAGATTTTTTCAAGGGGAAGTCTTGATACCTGATTTTCGTTTGAAGGCAGCGCAGCGTATATCAGCGTGAGCCCGCCTACTCTTCCGAAGAACATCAGCGCCATAAGTATCAGCTTCGATACGCGCGAAAGCTTAGTCGTTATGCCGAGCGTAAGTCCGACCGTACCGACTGCCGAGCCTGTCTCAAACAAGCAGGTGATAAGAGGTATGTCCTCTATCCTGCTGATCGCGACGCCGCTCACGAGAAACAGCGCCATATACATGAAGAGTATCGCTCCCGCGTTGCGGATAGCCTCCTCCGGGAGTCTGCGCCCAAAGCACTCAACGTCCTTTCGCCTGCCGAAAACCGCTGCCGACGCAAAGAACAGCACGGCAAAGGTCGTTGTTTTCATACCGCCCGCGGTAGATCCCGGCGAGCCGCCTATTATCATAAGGAATATCATAACGAGCTTGCCCGTCTCGTCCATTTTGTCGAGATCGGTCGAGTTGAAGCCCGCTGTCCTCGTCGTGACCGACTGGAATATCGAGCTTATCGCTCTGCTTTTCATCGGATAGCCGCTGTATTCAAAGAAAAACATATATACGGCGGGCAGAACGATCAGGACCGCCGACGTGATAAGGATCACCTTGCTCTGAAGTGAGTATTTGCGGAAGTTGAATTTATATTCGCCGATATCGTGCCATGTGAGGAAGCCGATACCGCCGACGATTATCAGCAGCATTATCACGCAGTTGACGTAGATGTTGTCGTTGAACGTCGTCAGCGACGAAAACTTCTCGCGGCAGCCCATCAGATCGAAGCCCGCGTTGCAGAACGCCGAGATCGAGTGAAAGAACGAATACCATATCCCCTTTGCCGCGCCGAACTCCGAGCAAAACGCGGGCATCAGCAGCAGCGCGCCGACAAGCTCGATGATCGCCGAGGTTTTTATTATGTAGCCCGTCAGCTTGATGATACCGCCGAGCTGCGGAGCCGATATAGACTCCTGCATCGTGCTTCTCTGCCACATTCCGATGCGCTTGCCCGATGCGCGGACTATCGTCAGACCGATCGTGATAACGCCCATTCCTCCGATCTGTATAAGCGTGATTATCACAGCCTGACCGAAAAGCGACCAATGCGTCGCCGTATCCTGAACGATAAGCCCCGTTACGCACGTTGCCGAAACGGCGGTGAAGAGCGTATCTCCAAAGCTCGTTACCGTTCTGTCGCGCGACGCGATCGGCAGCATGAGCAGCAGCGCGCCCGTCAGTATCATAACGGCAAAGCTTAGTATTATGATCCTGAACGATCTTGTGCTGTTGCTGTCTATACGTTTAAAAAAATCTCTCATTTTTACTCCTTGGGAACCGTCAATTATTTTTCCAGCATTCTCTGTCAAACAGCATGATAAAGGGGATTATTTCAAGTCTGCCCGCGAGCATATCAAATATGAGCACATATTTTGAAAGTACGGAATATTCAAAATAGCTCTGCGTGGGACCTACCTTCGCAAGTCCGGGTCCCATATTGTTGAACGTCGCGATAACAGCCGTAAGGTCTGTCGTAAAATCCATTTTTTCATCGAACGAAAGCATGAAAACGGACACTATCATTATTATCATATATAAGATGAAATATGTGTTGATAGAGCTGACGATATCGTCCTTTACCGACTTGCCGTCGATCTTGACGGTGTAGACCGAGTTCGGGTGAAGTATTTTTCTGATATCGCGCTTCGCGCTCTTGACAAGCACGATCGCCCTGCTCACCTTAAGACCGCCGCCCGTACTGCCCGCGCAGGCGCCGATCAGCGCGACTATCATCAGCACCGACTTCGAAACCTCGGGCCACAGATCGAAATCCGCGCTCGCGAAGCCCGTTGACGATATATAAGTCGCCACTTGGAACGCTGTATGGTGAAGTCTTTCAAACATATTCGGGTAGATACCGTTTCTTGTCAGATCGACCGCAATGATCGCCACAGCCGCGAAAAATATGATATAGTACCAGCGCAGCTCCTCCAGCTTGAACGCCTGCCTGAACTTTTTTGTCAGCATAAGGTAATAGACGCTGAAATTCACGGCGAATAGGAACATGAACGCCGTAAGCACCGCCTGCCAGTAATAATGACCCTCGTAAGCGATGACGCCCGCGTTTTTGATCGAAAAGCCGCCCGTTCCCGCCGTCGAGAAAGAAAGCGTTATCGCGTCAAATATTGGCATTCCGCCGGCTGCGAGCATGATGAACTCGATCAGCGTCATTCCGCCGTAGATACCGTACAGCACGCCTGCCGTACCTCTCAGCTTCGGAATGAGCTTTGACACGACGGGTCCCGGGCTTTCGGCCTTCATCAGGTACATATTTGACTGACCCGAAAGCTGCGAGATAACGGCGAGCATGAACACGAGTATTCCCATGCCGCCTGCCCAGTTTGTGAAGCTGCGCCAGAAAAGCATACTGTGGCTCAGCTCTTCGATCTGCCTGTCAACGCCGAGTATCGTCGCACCGGTCGTGGTAAAGCCCGACACCGACTCAAACAGCGCGTTTGTAAAGCCCGGTATCTGACCGCTCAGATAGAACGGCAGACAGCCGATAACGCTCAGCAGCACCCATGTGAGCGCGCAGGAGATGTAGCCCTCGCGGACGTACATCTGCGTATTTTTCGGTTTGAATCTCGACGAGATGTAGCCCAGCAGCAGGCACGCCGCGGATATCGCGCCGAAGTATATATAATCCCTCTCGCCGTAGATCATCGCGACGATTATCGGCAGAACGAGCATCGCGCCCACAACTACGAGCACCCAGCCCAGCACATACCTTACAAGATTTTTATTCACAAAACCCCTTCTTTTCACCTATCCATTACATTTTCTTTAGTAGGAACTATTAATCCGCAAGCACGTCGTCGAGCGACTGCAGACCCTTCAGGGTCGTAACGACGATAACGAAATCGTCCGGCTCGATCGTGTCCTCGCCCTTCGGTATGATGATCTTGCCGCGCCTTGTTATGCAGGCGATCTGAAGGTTCTTTTTGAAGTGCAGCGTCTTGAGCTGCTTGCCGACAACGGGGCTTTCCTTTGACGTCACCTTGAACTCAAGAGCCTCGGCCCTGCCGTCGTTGAGCTTGTAAAGCGACTCAACGTTGCTGCCCTCGGAGTTTTTAACGGCGCGGACGTAGCGAACGATCGCTTCCGCGGTCAGCTCACGCGGACG
>OMPZ01000238.1 GCA_900313125.1 uncultured Eubacteriales bacterium
ACGCCCGTGACGGAAGAACCGCAGCAGTACACACCCGTGACTGAAATACCGCAGCAGTACACGCCCATGACGGAAACGCCGCAGCAGTACACGCCCATGACGGAAACACCGCAGCAGTACACGCCCATGACGGAGACGCCGCAGCAGTACACGCCCGTGACGGAAGTGCCGCAGCAGTACACATCTGTAACGGAAATACCGTTGACGAGTATTCCGACGGCGGGTTACGATGAAAGTATGACAAAGTTCGGAAATCCTCCCCAATATGGCAATACCGACACAGATTTATTACAATAAATATATATAACTCTCTTGAAATCGCCGCGGATATGTGGTAAAATTAAACAAGAGCACGGAGCGCAGGGCGCGTCTCCGATCGTATATTTTCAGGAGGAAAAAGTTATGAAGAGATCAGCTAAAATTTCTGCCGCAGTTATCGGCACGTCGCTGCTCATGTTGTCGTCGGTACCCTTTACCGCGTCGGCAGAAGCGGTAACGTCCGGCGATTATTCCTACGAGCTTCAGGGCGCGGACGTTACTATCGTGAAGTACACGGGTGAGGACGAGGAGATCTTTATCCCGGCATCGCTTGACGGCAATAAGGTCACCGCGATCGGCTCTCAAGCTTTCCAGATGAACCCCGACGTTGTCAGCATCGAGGTTCCTGATGGAGTTACAAAGATCGGCGATCACGCTTTTGCCATCGACATTGGTCTTGAGACGATCACGTTGCCGGCAACCGTCACCGAGATAGGCGAGAAGGCGTTCGAGCAGTGCACAAAGCTCAAGACGGTCAACTTCGCGGGCGACGAGAGCGCGTGGGGCGCCGTTACTATCGCGGACGGCAACGACACGCTCACGGCGATAACTCCGGCATACAACGCGGCGCTCACACCGCAGAGCGATGACGCAGGCGCCGAGTCGGAAGCTTCTTCAAGCGAAGCTGCGTCAAGTGAGGACGCGTCGAGCGAGGAAGCATCGAGCGAAGCAGTATCGTCCGAAGAAGCGTCGTCGGCTGCCGAGACCTCGTCCGCTGTCAGCGAAACTACATCGTCCGCCGCAGCCGCAACAGGCGCGTCGAGCGAAGAACCCGTTCCGCAGGGCTCCGGCTTCAATATCCCGTACGTTATCTTCGGTATCCTTATTGGCGTAGCGCTCATAGATATCATCTACTTCTCGGTAAAAAAGCCGAAGAATCAATAATTGATCCGTTTTTATCAGGGCACAGCAGCCGTTTGGCCGCTGTGCCTTGTTTTTTGAGGAGCTTTAAAGTGTTTTATTGAATATTAGTATCAGTACCCCCGCTTATTGGAATAAATTGTTCCTATAACCCATTAGGCACTCAGCAAAAACCGTTTACTAAAGATGTAGATAGTGTATAAAAACAGAACATATAACACGTAATAAAAAATAGTTATATCTTTTTGAAAATTTCCTATTGACAACAGGAAAAAGCGGTGCTATAATAAACCTATCAAATTGATATGAATTTAGTAATTTGAAATTATCACAAAGGAGAATGATGAAAAATGAAGGTTTACAAGACGGTGCTTGATCTGGTGGGCAATACTCCTCTGGTGGAGCTCAGCAATTTTGAGAAGAACAATTCCCTTGAGGCGACGGTGCTCGCTAAGGTCGAGTTTTTCAACCCGGCAGGCAGCGTGAAGGATAGGATCGCTAAGGCGATGCTCCTTGACGCGGAGAACAAGGGCGTTATCAAAGAGGGAGCAGTCATCATAGAGCCGACCTCCGGCAATACGGGTATCGGACTTGCCGCAGCGGCAGCCGCAAAGGGCTACAAGGTGATCCTCACGATGCCCGAGACGATGAGCGTCGAGCGCAGGAACCTTCTTAAGGCATACGGCGCGCAGGTCGTCCTGACCGACGGCTCGAAGGGCATGACGGGCGCTATCGAGAAGGCAAAGGAGCTGCAGAAGGAAACTCCGAACAGCTTTATCCCCGGTCAGTTCGTAAACCCGGCAAATCCGCAGGCACACGTTGACACGACAGGCCCCGAGATCTGGGCCGATACAGACGGCAAGGTGGACATTTTCGTAGCAGGCGTAGGCACGGGCGGCACGCTCTCCGGCGTTGGCAAGTACCTCAAGTCGCAGAACCCCGATATCAAGGTCGTAGCCGTTGAGCCGGCAACATCTCCCGTGCTTTCACAGGGCAAGGCAGGTCCGCATAAGATACAGGGTATCGGCGCAGGCTTCGTTCCCGACACGCTCAACACAGATATCTATGACGAGATCATCACGATCGAAAACGAAGAGGCATTCGCGGCAGGCAGAGAGCTTGCACGCGGCGAGGGTCTGCTTGTGGGTATCTCCTCGGGCGCAGCCGTTGCAGCGGCAAAGAAGCTCGCTGAGCGTCCCGAAAACAAGGGCAGGACGATCGTTGCGCTTCTTCCCGACACAGGCGAGAGATATCTCTCCACAGCTATGTTTGCTGAATAAAATATTTGTGATATTGACAACAAGCGTTCCGGCTATCCCGCCGGGACGCTTTTGACGTTTCTATAAAATATAAATGCTGTAATATATAACAAAATATGATTTTTGAATTTGTTGAAAATATCCGCAAATAATTTCAGCATAAATAGATTTCATTTTCGTTACCGGCGATATTTTTCTTTACAAATCGCATTTCTTGTGATATAATACCTTTGTGACTTTTGAAGTCGCGACACGACCTCGTTCACGGTCGGAGGACTAAGCCTGCTGTCAGGCGCTCACCTGACCCCGCTCTGTGAATGAAGGAATTTTTTGAAAAGGTGGAAAACACAATGACAAAAGCAGAAAAGACTGCTATCATGCAGGAGTATGCAACACATCCGGGCGACACAGGTTCTCCCGAGGTACAGATCGCTGTTCTCACAAAGAGGATCAACGACCTCACAGAGCACCTCAAGACCCACAAGAAGGATCACCACTCACGCCGCGGTCTCCTTAAAATGGTAGGTAAGAGAAGAAACCTCCTCAACTACCTCATCAAGGTAGATATCGAGAGATATCGTTCGATCATCGCAAGACTTGGTATCCGTAAGTAATTTTCAAACATTTGGGGGCGGACAGTCGATTCTGTCTGTCCCCGAAAATGCAATTAGCAATCAAGAGAACGGCGCATTTAGCGGTAAAATCAGAGCCTGAGCCGATCGGACGTTGATTTTATTGCTAAATTCCGTTCTCTGAAAATATATTATTCAAGAAAGGAATTAAAAACAATGGCAAATTCAATGATGAAATTTGACAAATTCAAGGTTTACGAGACCGAGTTCGCCGGCCGTCCGCTCGTTGTCGAGACAGGTAAAATGGCTCAGCTCGCAAACGGATCGTGCCTCGTTCGCTACGGCGACACAGTAGTTCAGGCAGCCGTTACGGCGTCTGCAAAGCCGAGAGACGGCGTTGACTTTTTCCCGCTTTCGGTAGATTACGAGGAGAAGCTCTACGCTGTAGGCAAGATCCCCGGCTCGTACCTCAAGAGAGAGGGCAGACCCTCCGAGAAGGCTATCCTCACATCGCGCGTTATCGACCGCCCGATCAGACCGCTCTTCCCGAAGGATATGAGAAACGACTGCTCCGTTGTTGCAACGGTAATGTCAGTCGATCCCGACTGCTCGCCCGAGATCACGGCGATGGTCGCAACGTCTATCGCTATCTCGATCTCCGATGTTCCGTGGAACGGACCTGTTTCGAGCGTTTCCGTAGGCTACGTTGACGGCGAGTACGTTATCAACCCGAACAAGGAGCAGCGCGCTGTCAGCAAGATGGCAGTTACGGTCGCTTCCACAGACAGCAGGATCGCAATGATCGAAGCAGGCGCAGACTGCGTCTCCGACGACGTTATGTATAACGGTATCATGGCAGGTCATGAAGCCAATCAGAAGATCATCGAGTTCATCAAGGGCATTCAGGCTGAGATCGGCAAGCCGAAGTTTGAGTATCCCTCCAATGAGCCGGATCACGATATGTTTGAAGCTATCAAGTCCTTCTGCGAGGAGGACGTAAAGGCAGCTCTCGACACAGACGACAAGACCGTCCGCGACGAG
>OMPZ01000213.1 GCA_900313125.1 uncultured Eubacteriales bacterium
AAATAGTCAAGTATGAGACCATGCGCCCGAGCGGGCGCTGGCAATTGCGCGGTTGTAGGTTGTGCAATGCACTACTTTTTCGCCGCGCGGCTCGGCTTGCCAGGCAAGCCTGCTTTGTTTTGAATGCGGAGCAGATGCTGCTTTGCCGATAAAGTTCGACGGAATTTGCGGCTTAACGTTAGCGTCAACACGTCCTAATTCATCGACGTTTTTGAGAACGGGTACGGCAAAAAGTCCGAGAGCTTCATTTTGCGGATACCGCTTTTGTCGGTGAGAAGCACCTCGAACTCGCCTGAACAAAACTCACTCAGCGCCTGAAGGCATACGCCGCACGGCTGCGTGATTATCGCGAATGCGCCGTCGCTTGAGCCTGCGACGGCTATTTTTTTGAAGCTTCTTTTCCCTGCGGCTACCGCGGAAAAAAGCGCGGTACGTTCGGCGCAGCACGTCGCGCTGTACGACGCGTTCTCAACGTTGCAGCCGGTAAACAGCTCGCCGTCATCGCAAAGCAGCGCAGCCCCCACCTTGAATTTGGAATACGGAGAGTAGCTTTGACTACTTGCTTCCTTCGCCGCTTCGATAAGTTCTTTGTCTGTCATAAATAACCCCTCATTTCTTCGGGCGTGAACGCCCTTTAAATCAATGCGTCCTTTATAAGTTGAAGGACCTTCATTTCTCTTTTTATCATGATCTCGTCAAACAGGTCGTCGCTGTGATAGTCGCGGTTTGCTTTTATAGCTTCGTCTATATCGACCGACCGCAGCGTAAACTCGGCTTCTTTTTCGTAATCGTCAAGCTCCTGCTCCTCTATCCTGCTTTCCGTGTCGCAGAAGAAATAATAATTCTCCTGCTCAAAGATAGTATCGGGAGTGTAATTGCTTTTCTGCCGCCGCATGACGCTGCCAAATTCTCTGACGCTTTCCGGGATAACGACAAGCCCGACCTCCTCCTTGACCTCTCTGATGAGCGCAGTTTTCATATCCTCGTTTTCTTTGATACCGCCGCCGGGAAACTTGTAGTATTTTTCCTTTTTGCTGTACACAAGAGCGATCTTGTTGCCTTTTATAATTATTCCTCTCGCCGACGGTCTGCGAAACACCTTGTGACAGTCCTCGTGATCGTGGAGATCTATTTCAAACAGTCTTTTCATAAGCTTCCTCTCTGTCAGCATTTCCCAATAACGTCAAAAATGTACTGCCCGGCGAAACATTTTGCCGGGCAGCAGCAAAAAACACATTTATCAAAATTCACCGCATACCGCAGTTTCGAGCGCGGCGGTCATCATCTCGTCAAAGCCTGTCTGGCGCTGCTGAGACGTTGTCTCCTCCTTCGTGAACGGACAATCGGAGATCGTAAACACGGCAAGCGCGTTTTTGCCGGCTTTTGCCGCGTTCATATAAAGCGCCGCGGTCTCCATTTCAACGGCAAGCACGCCCATCGCACGCCATTTCTCGTTGCAGTTCTCCTCTGCCGTGTAGAAAGAATCGGAGCTGAGCACATTGCCGATATGAGCCTTGATGCCAAGGCTTTGGCACGTTTCGTCGAACGCCTTGAGCAGACTGTAGCTCGCCGTGGGAGCAAAGCTGCCGTTTAACCCGAACTGGCTTGCGTATGCGGAATTTGTACAAGCACCGACAGCCGCAACGATGTCGAACAGCTTGAGCTTTTCGGAAAGCGCGCCTGCCGAACCGATCCTGATTATATTTTCGACGCCGTAAAAATTATACAGCTCGTATGAATATATTCCCATAGACGGCATTCCCATGCCGCTGCCCATAACGGAGACGGGCTTGCCCTTATACTGCCCCGTGTAGCCGTACATTCCGCGGACGGACGTCACAAGGCGCGCGTCCTCGAGCTTGTTTTCGGCGATGTATTTTGCTCTGAGCGGATCGCCCGGCATCAGTACCGTTTTTGCGAAGTCGCCGTTTTTCGCCGAGATGTGTGGTGTTGGTGTGTTCATGATATACCTCCGCTATAATTACATTTCAAGATCTTCGAGGTTTTTCACGCCCTTCTTCTTCACGACGATATAAAACTCAAACGACAAGAACGCCGAAAGGATCAGTATCAGCGTCTGAATGAAAAATACGGGCAGGAAATCGAGCCTGAACAGTCCGTAGGATACGCCGCAAAGTACGGCGGTCACGATAAGCTCAAGTGCCATGTTGTAGAAAACATGATAGTTGCCGCGCAGGGCGTTTACCTCGTCCTCCCAGATGAGCTTCGGGTTCATCGTGTCGATATATATGCCGAGGTACGTCGAGTATACGACCGCGAGAAGGCTCAGTATCACACAATACACAGCGAACCGCGCGTCAATACCGAGTATCGCGAAGGCGCTGATTATATAAACGACAAGTCCCGAACCGCTGATAACTATGCTGACGAGCGCCTTGGCGTTTATCTGCGTCATGAGATCGACGGGCATATACTTCATAACGTCGAAGTGTCTGCCTTCACGGGTGATCGCGCTCGACGCAAGGCAGTTGAGCGACGTGAGTATTACCGACACGCCGAAAACGAGCAGCGTCGCGTACAGCACAGTCTGTTCGTCGCCTGCCTTCAGCTTGTCGATGTAATCGCCGAGGAAATTGCTCTGCTTTTGCAAGATAATGAATAGATAAATGAAAATAGGCCAGATGAGATTTATGCCTACGCAGTTCGTCATGTACGCGGGCGTTCTGACGAGTATTTTGAGCTCCTTTTTGAAGTACGCCATAAGCTGCGACGACTCCTTCATGCTCTTTTCTATATTCGCCTCACTTGAGCGTCCCGCAGCCGCGCCCTCGCCGCCGTTGAGCGAGATAACGGCTTTCAGATAAAGCTTCGACGCAAGCAGCATTACGATCGCAACGCTTGCCGCGTTCGTAGCGATGTAAAGCAGCAGCGAAACGAAGCTGCCTGCCATCGCGCTTGAAAGCAGCGGCACATTGAAGAATATCTTGTCGAGAACATTAAGAAGCCCGATATCGTTGTTTATAAGCTGATTTACGAAAACATTCGTATCAAAGCCGTTTGACAGATTCAAGCACAGCACGAGCACGATAAGGATCGCGATAGACGAAAACGCCGTTATCTTACTTACTCTGTCCTTATTTTTGAGGAATTTCGAGAAATACATCACGATCAGGCATACCGCCGCGCAGTAGCAGATCGGCACTACCGGGAAGGTGAGCACGCCGAATATCGCCGCAAAAAAGCTGACAACGTTTATACCCGAGCCGACAGGCGGTTCAAAGCCGTAGCCGATCATGAAGCCGACAAGCGCGCTGAATACGAGTATGCACTCCATAACGTTTTCGGAGAGCATCGTTGACGCAAGCTTCGCGCCGACTATCTTCATCGGGGATATCGGCAGGGGAAGAAGATAATCAAGGTCGCTCGAAAAATAGAACACGCTCATCACGACGCTGAAACCGAACACTACGGAGAACAGCGCGACGATGTGCAGCATGAGCTTTAGTCCGGCTGCGACGGAGCTTTCGCCGCCGAGGGTAACAAGACCGTTCGTCAGCGCGTAGACCATGAAGCCGACAAAAAACGACACGGGGATAAATATCAGCAGAAACACGAGAATGCCCATAACGGCGCCGAACGCCTTGCTGCGTTTTTTCTCGTCAACGCTCGGCTCGACCGACGAGCCGGTTATTTTTATAAGCTGTAAAAATACATTCATATCGTCACCGCCCCATTACTGCTTGCCTGTAAGCTCAAGGAAGATGTCTTCGAGGTTTTTGTCTTTGTTGCGCTTTTCAAGCTCGGCGAGCGTGCCGTCATAGAGCTTGTGACCCTTCTTGATGATGATGACCTTGTCGCAGAGCTTTTCGGCTACCTCAAGAACGTGAGTCGAGAAGAACACGCTGTTGCCTGCCTTCGTGTGCTCGCGCATGAGCGCCTTCAGCTCGAACGACGATTTCGGGTCGAGACCCGTCATCGGCTCGTCGAGTATCCAAACCTTCGGCTTATGCATAAGCGCCGCGATGACCATGAGCTTCTGGCGCATACCGTGGGAATAGCTGAGTATCTGCGAGTTGAGGGCGTTTGTCAGTTCAAAGCGCTCGGCAAGCTCGTCTACCGTTTTCTTGCGCTCGTCGGCAGGAGTTTTGTAAACGTCGCCGATAAAATTCAGGAACTCGATGCCCTTCAATCTGAGGAAAACGTCCGGGTTGTCGGCTATGTAGCCGATCGACGCCTTCGCTTTGAGAGGCTCCTTGTTTACGTCAAATCCGTTGACCGTGACAGTACCGCTGTCAGGTGTCAGCACGCCCGACAAAAGCTTGATCGTTGTGGTCTTGCCCGAGCCGTTCGGTCCGATAAAGCCGACAAGCTCGCCGTCGCCCACGGTGAAATCCATATTGTCAAGAGCCTTGATCTTGCCGTTGTACGTTTTGCTTACTCCCTTTAATTCGATCATAAAGAGCCCCCCGGATATTTATTTTAATAAAAATGCATAAAATTCGCACCTTAAAAAGAATTATACTATAAACTTTTCTTTTATTCAACGGGATTTACAATTTGTTTACAAATAAAACCATCTAAATTATTTCATCGGAAACTGTTAAAAAAAACACTTGCGATGCATATAGCTCTATTTTTCTATGCTCCGATCAAGCATAAACTTTTCATACGATTCTTCATTTTTCCGAACATTATACATTAAAAATCGGACTTTTTTCACTTATTCTGCAAGTTTTGAAAAAAATCCTGCAAAATTTCCGCTTTATTTTAAGAATAGATATTGATTTCAAGGCGCAATTGTAGTATAATGAACAAGTGATTTGTTATTTCTTTCACAAATATTTACGAGAGGTGTTTGACATGAGCATTAGAATAGGTATTTACGGCTACGGCAACCTCGGCAGAGGCGTTGAGCAGGCTATCAGAAAGAACAAGGATACCGAGCTTGCAGCCGTTTTTTCAAGACGCGACCCGTCAACGGTCAAGATCGCAACAGAGGGCGTTCCCGTTGTAGCGGCAGACAAGGTCAGCGAATATAAGGATAAGATCGACGTTATGATAATCTGCGGCGGCAGCGCAACAGACCTTCCGGTAATGACTCCGGCGCTCGTTCGCGACTTCAACGTTATCGACAGCTTCGACACTCACGCAAACATTCCCACTCACTTCGCAAACGTTGACAAGGCTGCTAAGGAAGCAGGCAACGTAGGCGTGATCTCGGTAGGCTGGGATCCGGGAATGTTCTCGCTCGCAAGACTTTACAGCAACTGCATTCTCACAGAGGGTGAGGACTACACCTTCTGGGGCAAGGGCGTAAGTCAGGGTCACTCCGACGCCGTTCGCCGCATTGAGGGCGTTGCTGACGCACGGCAGTACACCGTACCTGTTCCCGAGGCTCTTGAAGCCGTTCGCGCAGGAAAGAACCCGAAGCTCACGACTCGCGAAAAGCACACGAGAGTTTGCTACGTCGTAGCCGAGGAGGGCGCTGACAAGGCAAGGATCGAAAACGAGATCAAAACGATGCCGAACTACTTCTCCGATTACGATACGACCGTAAACTTCATCACAGCAGAAGAGATGAAGCGCGATCACAGCGGTCTGCCCCACGGCGGCTTTGTTATCAGAAGCGGCAAGACAGGCGCAAACGACGAGCACAACCACATCATCGAGTACAGCTTAAAGCTCGACTCCAACCCGGAGTTTACCGCAAGCGTTCTCGTAGCGTTCGCACGCGCGGCTGTAAGACTCAACAAGGAAGGCGTTTCCGGCTGCAAGACAGTATTTGACATCGCTCCGGCTTACCTTTCCGCTCAGAGCCACGACGAGATCATCGCGCACATGCTTTAATTATACTTGCAAATCAAACGCGAATGTAATATAATAAAAAATAAGCCGTCGTCTGTTTTATACTGATCTCTGATTAAAAGCTTTAAAAGGATTTTCGAGGATAATTTTTGCAAGACAAGGAAGAGGGCGCAGGAATACTGACGT
>OMPZ01000199.1 GCA_900313125.1 uncultured Eubacteriales bacterium
AAAACTATATTCATAAATTCCTCCGATCAGGCGGGTTCTATCTCGTCGGGACTGAGCATTCTTTCACAGCGTTCTTTGAACACGACGCCGTTGAGGTGATCTATCTCATGGCAGAACGCGCGCGCTTTCAGTCCCTCGCCCTTAACGGTGAACTCGCTGCCGTTTCTGTCCTGCGCCTTTACGGTGACGAACATCGGGCGTTCGACCACGCCGTACTGATTCGGGAACGAAAGGCAGCCCTCTGCGCCGCTCTGCTTGCCGCTCTGCTCGGTGATAACGGGGTTGATAAGCTCTATCACGCCGCTTTCGTCGCCGACGTCTACTATGCACACTCTGCGAAGTATGCCGACCTGCGGAGCTGCAAGCCCTACGCCCTCGGCGACCTTCAGCGTCTCCGCCATATCGTCGAGAAGAGTTGCGAGCTTCTCGTCAAATTTTTCGACAGGGCGGCAGCTTTTTGTAAGGATCTTGTCGCCCTCCTTAACTATATCACGCAATGCCATTTCTATCATTCTCCTTATTAGAGCTACATTATATTTTCCGGGTCTACGTCCGCAAAAACGGAGACCTCGTTATATCGTTTATCGTTCGAGAGATCCACGAGCAGCTTTGACAGCATCTGACGAAAACGCCGTGAATTTCTGAATTTCAGTATGATCTTGTATCTGTACCTGCGGCTGATCTTGTACACCGACGCCGGAGACGGACCGAGTATGCGTATCGGCAGATCGGGGTAATCGTCGCGAAGCGTTTCGCACAAGCGTTCAAGCAGGTATTTCGCGGCTTCGCGGCAGAGAGCTTCATTCTCGCTCGTGATACCGAGCATACACAGCTCGGCAAACGGCGGATAAAGCATCGCGCGTCTCATCTGTATCTCGGAGTCGTAAAAGCTGTCGTAATCCTGCGACGCCGCAAGCGGTATCAGCGGATTTTCCGGAGTGTATGTCTGGATTATAGCGGTGCCCGGATGAGAGCCGCGCCCGGAACGTCCTACGACCTGAGTTATAAGAGAAAACGCGCGCTCATAGCTGCGGTAGTCGTCGCCGTACATCGCCTGATCGGCGGAAAGCACGCCGACCAGCGTGACATTGGGAAAGTCAAGCCCCTTCGCAACCATTTGCGTGCCGAGAAGTATATCGTACTTGCCCTCGCGGAAATCTCTGAGCTTCAGCTCGTGAGACTGCTTTGCAAGCGTTGAATCCGCGTCGAGTCTGAGTACTCTTGCCGTCGGCAGAAGCGCGGCTATCGCTTCCTCGGCGCGCTGCGTTCCGCTGCCCAAGAATTTCAGCTCGCGCGAGCCGCAGTTCGGGCATTCGTCTGTTATCTTCATCGAGTAGCCGCAGTAGTGGCACATCAGCCTGCCGTTGTCGGCGTGATAGGTGAGCGAAATACTGCAGCTCGGACACGTTACTGTCTCGCTGCAGCTTTTGCATTTTACAACAGTATTATAACCGCGGCGGTTCAGAAGAATTATCGACTGCTTGCCTTTGGAAAGATTTGTCGTGAGCGCGTCTATGAGATTCTCGCTGAAGCCCGTCACATTGCCGTATGCCTTCTCCAAATTCATATCGGCGACCACCACGCGCGGCAGCGTCGCCGAGCCGTAGCGGTTTTTAAGCGTACAAAGAGTGTACACGCCCGTTTTGGCGAAGTAGTAGCTTTCGACCGAGGGCGTCGCGCTCGACAGCACGAGCAGCGCGTTGTTAGCGGCGCACCTGAGCTTTGCTACGTCGCGCGCGTGAAAGCGTGGAGTCTGCTCGGATTTGTATGTATACTCATGCTCTTCGTCCATTATGATAAGCCCGACGCGCTCGAACGGAGCGAAAACGGCTGAGCGCGTACCGACAGCGATCTTTGCTTTGCCGCGGCGAACCCTTTTCCACTCGTCGAGCCTTTCGCCCATTGAAAGTCCGCTGTGGAAAACCGCCACCTGCTGACCGAAACGCGCCTTGAACTGCATTATGAGCTGCGGTGTAAGCGCGATCTCCGGCACCATAACGATGATGCCCGCGTCGTCCTTGACAGCCTGCTCCATGAGCTTCATAAAAACTGAGGTCTTGCCCGAGCCTGTTACTCCGTAAAGCAGCGCAGCTTCGGGCTTGCCGCTTTGGTAGAGAGACAGCAGCGTTTCATACGCCCTGCTCTGCTCGTCGGTAAGCTTTATCTCATTTGCCAAACCGTCAGACAGCGTTTCGGGGATACGGTAGACCTCGCGCGTGAACACCTCGCACGCGCCGCGTTTTATCAGCGCGTCTATAACGCCCTTCGACGCGCCCGTAAAGTAGCGCAGCTCCTTTTCGGAGACCTCGCCCGCCTGCCTGAGAAGGTCGAACACCTCCTGCTGACGCGGCGTGAGTTTCGGCTCTTCGTCAGGGAAAACGGGGCGCAGCATAGTCTCGGCGGCATCGCGAACACGGCGGCGCACCCTCTCTTTTTTCGTTATAACGCCGAGTGAAAGCAGCTCGCACAGCTCGCGCGTTTCGCAGTCCGTGCCGAGCTTTTTGAATAAAGCGTCCTGCGAGATGTTCTTGCCGCAGGGCGGCATAAGAGACAAAAGCTCATTTTGCTTGTCAGTAAGTTCGATCGAGGGAGCGCTCTTTGCAGCGGAGTAAACAGACGAAATATTGAAATTTATCCCGACAGGGAGCATCGCGCGGACAACGTCGTATCTTGTGCAGTAGCAGCGCTTTGCAAGCGTGTCGGAAAGCGCCGTCATCTCGCTTGTGAGCAGCGGGTAATCGTCGGGCGCGGAGTATATGGATTTGAGCCGCGGGTCGGGCGCATCGTTCTCGAAAAGCTCGGTCACGAGCGCCTGCCGTTTTTTGTTGCCGCGTCCGAACGGAACGAGCACGCGGCTGCCTACCGTTACCCTTGCGCGAAGATGATCCGGCACGATATAATCAAACGGCTTGTCGAAACTGTAAAGTGTTTTTTCGACAGCCGTTCTTGCGACAAGCTCGCTCATCAGTTATGAATACTCTCTTCTTCGATGATCTCGAATTTATGCTGTTTAAACTCCTCTATAGCGAGGAGTACGGGCTTTTCATCGCAGATCTCGCCGCGCTCGTTGTAGTCGTCGGTGATATCTCTCGCGCGCTTTGCAACTGCGATAACGAGCGAATAACGGCTCTGTCTGCCCTCAAGCATATCGTCGATAGATGGTTTGTACATAGTAAAATTCCTCCTGATTATGTTCGTCACAAGGACAGCGCGGTCTGCCGCCGCCCTTGTGAGTTCTGCTTTACCAAACGCCCACTAAAATTGAAGGGGGCTTATGATCCTGTTTTGCGCCGAACGGAGCCTGAAGCTCTTACTCGTCGTCGCTCGCTCCTCTGCGAGATCTGATTATCTCAAGGATTCGGTTTGCGGCGGCATCGACATCATCGTTTACGACGTAGTAGTCGAACATATTGATGCAGCCAAGCTCGTTGGCAGCCGTTTCAAGACGCTCCATTACAGCGTCGTTGTT
>OMPZ01000096.1 GCA_900313125.1 uncultured Eubacteriales bacterium
GAGCCGTCCGGCGTGGGCAAGCTCAGCGACGTTATTTCCGCAGTTGAACGCGTCGATTCCGACGAGCTTGTTCTCAACAGCTTTACAACGGTAGTTGACGCCAACAAGTGCAAAATGTATATCAAGAATTTCGGCGAGTTCTTCAACAATCAGGTCGAGCACGCAAGCGCGATCGTCCTCAGCCACACGAAGAACATCTCCGACGACAAGCTTGACGGCGTTGTAAAGCTGCTCAAGGAGCACAACGCAAAAGCGGAGCTTATCACGACGGATTGGGACAACCTGACCGGCGAACAGATCATGCTTGCTATCGAAAACAAGAGCACTCTCGAAGAAGCTCTTGAAAAGCTCGCACAAGAGCACGAGCATGAGCACCACCATCATCACCACGACCACGACCATGAACATGACCACGATCACGATCACGATCATGAGCATGAGCATGAGCATCATCACGATCATGACCACGAGTGTGACGACCCGAACTGCTCCTGCCACGATCATCACCATCATCATGCCGACGAGGTGTTCCAGAGCTGGGGCGTTGAAACTACGAAGAAATTCACCGCCGAGGATATCGAGAACGCGCTCAAGGCACTTGAGGACGAGGAGCGTTTCGGCATAATTCTCCGCGCAAAGGGCATCGTTGCCGCAAAGGAGGGCGCGTGGATCCACTTCGACTACGTTCCCGGCGAGCCCGATGTCAGGACCGGCGCAGCCGAGACGATCGGCAAGCTGTGCGTTATCGGCTCGAAGGTCAAGGAGGACAACATCAAGGAGCTCTTCGGAGTATAATTCAGAATCATTTAGGAGAAACGTATGAGCAATATTCCTGTTTATCTTTTCACGGGATTTCTTGAGAGCGGCAAGACAAAATTCATTCAGGAGACGCTTGAGGACAAGCGTTTTCACAAGAACGAACGGACGCTTGTGCTCGTTTGCGAGGAGGGCGTTGAAGAATACGAGCCCTCGAAGATCCCGACAAAAAATATAATGTTTGAAACAATCGACGAGGAAAGCGACCTTACGGAAGAGCGACTTGCAGAAGCCGCAAAAAAGGCGAAGGCGACGCGCGTTCTCGTCGAGTACAACGGAATGTGGCAGCTTCAGAACCTCTACGACGCAATGCCGGAGGGCTGGCTCATTTACCAGCAGATGCTGTTCTTTGACGCATCGACGTTCGCAAGCTACAACGCGAATATCCGCAGTCTCGTTGTCGACAAGGTTCAGGACGCCGACATGGTCGTATTCAACAGAGTTCCCCTCGGCGCAGACCAGATGCCGTTTCATCAGGCGGTGAGGGCTCTCAGCAGAAACGCCGAGATCGCCTACGAATACACAAACGGCAAGGTCATTTACGACGACATCATTGACCCTCTCCCCTTTGACATAGACGCGCCCGTTATTGAGATCAAGGACAACGACTACGCGCTTTGGTACAGAGACGCTACCGAGGACATGATGAAGTACGACGGCAAGACGATCAAGTTCAAGGGTCTTGTCGCTACGAACAAGGGCTTTGACGACAAGACCTTCGCGGCAGGCAGGCACATCATGACCTGCTGCGTTGAGGACATCACATACAGCGGCGTTATCTGCAACTCCGAGAAGCCCACAGGGCTGAAGGCTGGCGAGTGGATAATGCTCACCGCGAAGATCTCGATCGAGTTCCACAAGCTGTACAAGGGCAAGGGACCCGTGCTGAAGGTCATCAGCGTGTCAAAAACGACTCCGCCGGAACAGCCTGTTGCTACGTTCTGACGAGTAAATGATTTAAAAACACCCTCCGAATTTTTTCGGAGGGTGTTTCTGTTATTTTATGATCTTAACAAGGTAAGGATACTTAAGCTTAAATGCGTAGTATTCAAAGGAATCATCAGTAATAAGATCCGATATGTCAAAATCTTTTTTCAGCTCCAAATATCCTGTATCGTGCGAACCTTTTATTTGATCTGCTGCGTTATTTATAGCTGATATTTTTTTCTCTTTCCTGAATCCTTGGAAATAAAACTCCTCGTGTTCAAGTCCTGAACTGCCGCTATATGATCTGCAGAGATCAAGAAGAGAGTTCTTACTAAAATGTTCATCGACCTCAAAAAACTCCTCAATAACGTAAGCGCGCATTACTTTTTTTGAACCTGTCACCTCTCCGGCTTTTCCCGGACTTAACGCTTCGGGAAAAAGGATCACTTCGTCATCAGGCGATGAAGGTGAAAGTACCGTAGTGTCTATGTTCATATTTTTGAGATATTTTTTATCAAAGCCGATAAAAGCATCTTTTCCGGGTACATTATACCCGCTCTTATGGAGCAAAACAAAAATATCTTTACTCGTTTCCTGAGTGGTCTTGATTATGTACTCACATATTTTGTCGCTGAACTTGCCACTAAACGACCAAAGTGTATAGCCAAATTCCTTGTTTTCTTGTAATCCCACAATTTTGTCTTTTTTTATATCCTCAAATCCTTTGTCGGCATGAAGATTCCCGGTCGTAATAATAAAGGGATGTGCAATGACGTCTTTAACGCTTATCTTTTCCATTGAAATCATCCTTAGTATTCCAGCTTCACCACGACCGCGTTAAAATTCTCGATCATGATAATAGCAAGGTTTTCGTTGTTTATCTGATGTTTATCGTCAAGGCTTTCGTTCGCCTGCCCGATGTAGTCGAACATATAGTACGGGCTTTCGTTGAACATCACCTCAATGGCGTCGCTGAAGGCGAAGTCCTCGCTGAAACGTATAGTGAACATACTGTCGCCGTGCTGCGCCGCTTCGATAAGGTCGCTGACCATAACCTCCCGGCAGTCCTCAAAATCGTCGATATACGTCGATTCTATCACGAAGTAGTTCGCGCTGTCAGACGTACACTCGGGAAGATAGAGATTATACACGGAGGGCAGCGTCTCGCCGTCCTTCACCTCTTCGATATTCTTCTCGATAATGTGGTCGGACTGTATCTGCGTGTCGTTGAGGTTGAAATAGTTGAAGAACGCGTTCTCGTTGTCGTCCCACGTCGCGTCAAGGTGGTACCACTCGCCGTTTATCTTCACGGTGTTCCACATGTGCGGCGCGTTTTCGCCGTAGCCGTTGGCGTAATAGCAGTCGAGACCGACCTTGTTCAGCAGAAGGCACATCGCGTGGGCGTAGCCCTCGCACACAGCGCTGCCGTTGACAAGCGCGCCGTAGGAGGTGAACTCCTCCCAGCCGTCCTCCGACGTTTTCACGCCGTCGGCGTATACGCAGCCGTCAAGCACGGTGTTATGGATATACTTTTCGAGATGGTACTCCTTCAAGCCGTTGGGGATACCCGCCACCAGCTTATTTACAGCGTCGTTAAACGCCGCGATCCTCTGGGCGCATTCCTCGCCGCTGACGTAGGAGTAAAGCTGCACGACGGACTGATTCCCCGCCGTACCGTAGGTGTAGCGGTTCGTCAGCCAGAAAACCTCCGGGTGATCCATCGTAAACGCTTTGATGCAGATATCCATGTCCTTGTCGGTGAAAGTTTTGTCGGCAACGCTCACCTTCCCCACGGGATAGTGACCGCTTGAGTCCATGTTCTCCGATATCCTGTATGCCGCTTCGCTGATAAGCTCGTAGCAGGTGCGCTGACTGTCGGTGTACAGCGCGTCGTAGCCGTGCGTGATCTTCACGATCGGCTCGTAATATTCGCAGTCAACGCTTTTTTCAGACTCGACTGCCGTATAATTTGAATCGTCTTCAAATCTTGTTTTCTTGAATAATTCGCCCTGCATATCCTCTACCATTTCCGAAACGCCGCAGCCGCTCAGGGCAAGCAGAGCTGCCGCGCAGGCGGAAATGATCCTCAACTTCAATTGCATATTATGTTCCCCTGAAACAACGTTCTTACCGCTGTTTATGATTCCCCCGAAATATGCCAAGCTCACGGCATACCAATGGCAGCCGTGAGCAGCATTTTAATCGGCAGCTTTAACAAAGCCGATGATCTTTATTTGTTATAATTGCTGTGAGCAATTACTCTGCAAGTCTTGCCTTAAGAGCAGCAAGCTCGTCGGAAAGCTCCTTCGGGAGCTTGTCGCCGAACATCTTGTAGTACTCGGCGATCTCGTCAGCCTCGGCAGACCATCTCTCCTTGTCGATGAAGAGGATCTTCTTGAGATCTTCGATATCCATGTCAAGACCATCGAGGTCGATGTCCTCAGCCTTCGGAACGAAGCCGATAGCCGTATCGTCAGCGTCAACAGTACCTTCGCATCTCTTGAGGATCCACTGAACAACGCGGAAGTTGTCGCCGAAGCCCGGCCACATGAAGTGACCCTCTTCGTCTACACGGAACCAGTTAACGTTGAAGATCTTCGGAGCCTTGTCGCCGAGGATCTCGCCCATCTCGATCCAGTGTGCGAAATAGTCGCCCATATGGTAGCCGCAGAACGGAAGCATAGCCATAGGATCGTGGCGGAGCTGACCTACTGCGCCTGTAGCGGCAGCTGTTGTCTCGGAAGCCATGATGGAGCCTACGAATACGCCGTGGTTCCAGCTTCTCGACTGATATACGA
>OMPZ01000114.1 GCA_900313125.1 uncultured Eubacteriales bacterium
ACGGACAGCGGTAAAGACTCCGCAGCAGAGGAGAAGAAGGAAGAGAAAAAGAACGACTCTCCCTTTATCTGGCCGACATCGGGCTACGTTACGGGATACTTCGGTTACGAAGGCGAGCATCTCCATAAGGGAATGGATATCGGCGCCGGCGAAGGAACTCCGGTAGTCGCATCGGCAGCCGGAACGGTCGTTGACGTAGTGTTCGATTACAGCACAGAGGGCTTGGGCTGCTACGTTACAATAGATCACGGCAACGGATATCAGACCTGCTACGCGCAGTGCAGCGATATTTATGTTGCAGTCGGTCAGACTGTTGAACAGGGCGAGACCATCGCCGCAGTAGGTTCAACGGGAGACTCGACAGGACCTCACCTCCACTTCAGGATCATCGAAAACGGTGAGTTCATTGACCCAGCTATCTTCTTATATTAAGATAAATAACCCCAAAACAAAACAGGGAAAGAGCACATAGCAATCATGTGCTCTTTTCCTGTTGTTTTCTTTTATTGATATGTGTATAAAAGATCATTGCGTTTTAAACGATCTTGATATTGCTTTTTAGAATTGATTAATGATATAATAAAAATGTTACCGCCCCTACACTTGGTACGGAAAGGGGGCGTGAGCAAGTGGAGTATATTTTCTCGTTTTTCATCTCTGTTGTGGCGGGTGTAGTTGCCTACTACATTTGCAAATGGCTCGACGGAGACGAGCAGCCGGTAATGAGCCTAAGGCTTAGTCCACCTTGACCAAAAAGGACAGCCCCCGTCTGAGCTGCAACTCGGGCGGGGGCATTGCCGTTCGCAAATGGAACTATTTTCTCGTTTGCCTACATATATTCTATCACAATATCGCAGACAATTCAAGTATATGCAAAATGTTTTTTTATATTCGGAGAAATGGAAACTTTATAATCACCGTTTTGATTGACAAACTGCGGCGTTTATGATAAAATTGTCGTATGAATATACATAAAGGGGGTTTTTCCATGAAGAGAATTAAGACTATCGAGACTCGCGATCTTAAGAAGAGCCTTAAGAGCGGCGGCTGCGGTGAGTGCCAGACTTCCTGCCAGTCGGCGTGCAAGACTTCCTGCGGTGTTGCAAATCAGCAGTGCGAGAAGTGCGTAAGCGGTAAGTAATCGCTGAAAAACTGCCGTATCGGTCAAGCTTGCCGTTACGGCGTTTTTTATTCTACCCGAAAAAGGATTGAAATTATGACTCATTGCTATAAGCTTAACGGCTATAATATAGTCCTCGATGTGTTCAGCGGAAGCGTCCACTCAGTTGACGAGGTCGCTTACGACGCGATCGAGATGTATGAAAACACCCCGAAGGACGTTATCAAAAAAACTCTGCTCGAAAAATATGCGCCCGAGCTTACCGCCGACGATGTGGACGAGCTTTTCGGCGACATCGAGGAGCTGAAGGAAAACGGCAAGCTCTTTACCGAGGATATCTACGAGGGACGCGCCTTCGACCTGAAAAACAGAAGCACCGTTATCAAGGCTCTTTGCCTGCACGTTGCTCACACCTGCAACCTGAACTGTGAGTACTGCTTTGCAAGTCAGGGCAAGTACCACGGCGAGCGCGCTCTCATGACGCTTGAGGTGGGCAAGCGCGCTCTCGATTTCCTTGTGGAAAACTCCGGCACGAGAAGAAACCTCGAGGTCGATTTCTTCGGCGGCGAGCCGCTGATGAACTGGGAGGTCGTGAAGGATATCGTCCGCTACGGGCGCGAGCTTGAAAAAACGCATAACAAGAAGTTCCGCTTCACGCTCACGACGAACGGCGTTCTGCTCGACGACGACGTTATCGACTTCGCAAATAAGGAAATGCACAACGTTGTGCTCAGTCTCGACGGTAGACGCGAGATACACGACCACCTTCGCAAAACAGTGAACGGGAAGGGCAGCTACGATACTATCGTGCCGAAGTTCCAACACTTTGTTGAAAAGAGAACTAATCCCATCGACCCCGACGCGTTCACGGGCTACTATATGCGCGGCACGTTTACGCACAACAATCCCGACTTTACGAAGGACGTTTTCCACATGGCGGATCTCGGCTTTACCGAGCTTTCGATGGAGCCTGTAGTCTGTAAGCCCGACGACCCTTACGCGCTGACCGAGGACGACCTGCCCGTAGTTTACGAGCAGTATGAGATCCTCGCGAAGGAAATGCTCAAGCGCGAGAAGGAAGGGCGCGGCTTTACGTTTTACCATTACATGATCGACCTTGAGGGCGGTCCGTGCATCTACAAGCGTATCTCCGGCTGCGGCTCGGGTACGGAGTACATGGCGGTCACGCCGTGGGGCGAGCTTTTCCCGTGCCACCAGTTTGTGGGCGACGAGAAATACAGTCTCGGCAACATCTACGACGGCGTGAAAAACAAAGAGATACAGCAGGAGTTCAAGCTCTGCAACGCCTACGCCCGCAAGGAGTGCGGCGACTGCTGGGCAAAGCTGTACTGCTCGGGCGGCTGCGCCGCTAACTCATATCATGCGACAGGCTCTGTCACTGGTGTGTACGAATACGGCTGCAAGCTGTTCCGCAAGCGCATGGAATGCGCGATCATGATGAAGGTCGCTCAGCAGAGCGAAGATCAATAAATTTATTTTAAAGGGGAATGACGACAATGAAGGAAGTATCAAAGCTGCTTGACTACCGCTCGGACATAAAGGTAGTTGACGCAACGCTGCGCGACGGAGGACTGGTGAACGATTTCTACTTCACCGACGAATTTGTAAAGGATCTGTACAAGGCGAACATTGCAGCAGGCGTTGATTACATGGAGTTCGGCTACAAGGCGGACAAGGAGCTTTTTGACGTTGATAAATTCGGCAAGTGGAAATTCTGTGACGACGACGATATCAGGCAGATCGTCGGCGACAACGACACCGACCTGAAGATCGCCGTTATGGCTGACGTAGGCCGCTGCAATTACAAGCAGGATATCCGCCCGAAGTCTGAAAGCCCGATCGACCTCGTGAGAGTCGCTACATACATCCACACTATCCCCGAGGCTGTAAGCATGATCGAGGACGCCTGCAAGAAGGGCTATCAGGCAAGCTGCAACATCATGGCTGTGTCGAACGCGCGTGAGAGCGAGCTTTCCGCCGCTCTTGACATTCTCGGCAAAACGCCCGTCGATGTTTTCTATATCGTAGACAGCTTCGGTGCGCTCTATCCCGAGCAGCTTGAGCGTCTCGCCGACATTTACTTAAACTTCGCCGCGAAGTACAACAAGAAGGTCGGCATTCACGCTCACAACAATCTCCAGCTCGCGTTCGCAAATACTGTCGAAGCGGCAGGCATCGGCATCGACTGGCTCGACGCTACATATTCCTCAATGGGCAGAGGTGCGGGCAACTGCGCTATGGAGCTTCTTCTCGGCTTCCTCAAAAACCCGAAGTACGAGATCTACCCCGTGTTCAAGTTCATTCAGGATCACATGACGAAGCTCAGAGAGGACGGCATCGTCTGGGGCTACGATCTCCAGTACCTGATGACGGGTCTGCTCAATCAGCACCCGCGCACGGCGATCAAATTCACGAAGGAAAAGCGTTCCGATTACGCGAACTTCTACAAAGAGATCATCACGGAAGAAGTTTGACCGCGCGGTGTAACTGAGCATTATGAAGAACAAGACAAAGAAAAGAATAGTTTTCACAACACTCGGCGTGCTGTCGGCAGCGGCGGTAACGCTGGTGACGATGGCTGTCGTCACGGCGCTGAAAAAGCCCGAAGCTGTGAGCGATACGCCCGACAACTCCGTCGAAGCCGTATTCAGTATGTTCCCTGCGGAGGTTGAGCCGTCGGATATCGGCGCGAACATCGACCTTGAGGGCGAGCTTGAGCCGCAGATAAACGAGATAGTCACAGACATAAAGGAACGCTGCGGCGGCGAATGGTCTGTCTGCGTTTATATCCCCTCGACCGAGAGCAGGCTTTCGCTAAACGAGAAAAAGCTCCAGGCGGCGAGCGTGATAAAGCTGTTCATCATGGGTGCGGTCTACGACGAATACGACGAGCTTGTGAAGTATTATCAATGGGACGATGTGCCCGACCTTATCGAGAGCATGATAACGATAAGCGACAACGATGCCGCCGACCTGCTCGTGATGATGCTCGGTCGCGGAGATGCTGCCGCGGGTCGCAGAAAGGTGAACGACTACTGCAAAAAGCTCGGCTTAAAAAACACATCGATGGACAGAATGATGGGCGACGACAACATCTTCTCCGACAACTACACCTCGACCGGCGACACGGCGGATTTTCTCGCAAAGGTGCTTTCGGGCGAGTTCGACCACTCGAAGGATATGCTGAAGCTGCTCGAAGCTCAGACGAGAACGACGAAGATACCCGAGGGCGTTCCGAAAAACGTCATGACGGCTAACAAAACGGGCGAGCTTGACGACGTTGAAAACGACGCCGCGATCATATTTGCCGCGCGCCCGTATATCCTCTGCGTAATGTCCGACGGCGTGAACGACTACCAGCCGCCCATCGACGCGATAACGGACATCTCGACGGTGACGTACAACTACATCGCGCCAAAGCTCGTGCCGGAAGAAACAAATAATAATTGATCGTTGTAAATAAAAAATTAAATTTACAGAAAAGAGGTCGGCGTTATGGATCAGAAAATACAGGAGCTGAAAGAGCTTATCTCAAAAAGTAAAAACATAGTTTTCTTCGGCGGCGCAGGCGTTTCGACCGAGAGCGGCATACCCGATTTCCGCAGCAAGGACGGTCTGTACAACATGAAATACGACTATCCGCCCGAGGAGATACTCAGCCACACATTTTTTATGAAGAAGCCAGAGGAGTTTTTCAAGTTCTACCGCGACAAGCTCAATTCGCAGAAGTACGAGCCGAATGTCACCCATAAACGGCTCGCCGAGCTTGAAAAGGAGGGCAGGCTGTCGGCTGTGGTAACTCAGAACATCGACGGTCTGCACCAGAAGGCAGGCTCGAAGAAGGTCTACGAGCTGCACGGCTCTG
This sequence comes from uncultured Eubacteriales bacterium, assembly GCA_900313125.1. Lineage (GTDB taxonomy): Bacteria > Bacillota > Clostridia > Oscillospirales > Acutalibacteraceae > RUG592. Next base: position 5,007 of record OMPZ01000114.1, read on the forward strand.
TGCTGAGAAACTACTGCATGAAGTGCAAAAAATTCCACCCGGCGTCGGACGTTTTCGACACACAGGGCGTTCCGAAGTGCGAATGCGGCGGCATTATAAAGCCTGACGTTGTGCTTTACGAGGAGCCGCTCGACGACAAGACGGTGCGCGGCGCCGTAAAGGCGATATCCTCCGCCGATCTGCTGATAATCGGCGGCACGTCGCTGACGGTGTACCCCGCGAGCGGCTACATAAACTACTTTCGCGGCAACAAGCTCGTGCTTGTCAACAAGTCGTCTACGAACTACGACGGCATGGCAGACCTTGTTATCAACAAGGGTCTCGGCGAGGTTTTCTCACAGGTTTGATTAACAGCATAGTGAATTTTACCTTACAAACACCTGTATCTTTATTACAATATAATTTCATGAACGACAATATGAGTTACATTTTGTAATGTTTTACCATTGAAATTCGGGAAAAGATATTGTATAATACAAATAGATACATTTTGCGGATAACGACAAAACGCCGCGCAAGCGAGGTTTTGTATGGGGAGGTCAAGACAACTGATGCTAAAGAAACGTATAATTGCCGCGGCTGCCGCTGTGGTGATGATGACTGCGCCTGTTGTCAGCTTTTCAGCGAATGCAGACGCCGAGACGACCGACTCGGCAAAGCCGGCAGCAGCAACACAAAGCACACAAGACGCCGCGTCAAGATCGCCGCACACGGGCGAACCGATCACGCTCGGCTCTCTGCTTATCACATTTCTGACAATAGCCGGAGTAACGACGCTCATCAGCGGAAAAAACCGCGAGGACGAATATTGATCCTTGCCAACTACTTAAAAATCAAAAAGCTGCGCCGCTTATGGGTGCAGCTTTTTTGTTGAGATAAGAATTAAAAATAAAGCTTAACAGATCTGAAAATCTTACAAAAAATCTGTTGACCTATTTCAAATTTATGGTACAATAGAAGGTGACAGATCATTCACAACCATAAGGAGATAATGTTATGAACAAAAGAAAAAGAGAAGCGCTGAATATGTTCTTCTCGGCGTTTCTGGTAATAGCGTATGTCGTTTGCAGTTATTTCATCACACAGCTCGCCGATTCGGTCACGAGTCCCAACGCCTACGGCGCGATAATCCTCGCCGTCGTGTTCTTCTTCGGGCTGCTGCTGTTTTACGCAACGAGAGTCGGAGACGGCAAACAGGTGATCCGCTTCAGTCCGTCGGTGCTTGTGCTGATCGTACTTCCGGCTATCTACGTCGTCAGCGCGTATTTCGCTGTAGGACTTCCTCTTCACGAGCAGATCAGCAACAGCTCCGTCGTAATGTATCTGGCGGCGGTGTCGCTCGGCTACGGCATTCCCTATACGTTCACGAGCGGCTTTGAAATGGTGGCTGCCGAGGACGTTTATTTCCCCGAGCACTTCGAGGAAAAAGCCGACGAAGAAAAAGCCGAAAAAGACGGCGGCTCTGACAAATAAGCCCGAAGCAGGCTTTATATAAACACGGAGGTTTTGATATAATGGGTTGTACACACGACTGCAATACCTGCTCGTCCGACTGTAAGAGCGGCAGCGACAAGCAGAGCTTGAAAACGGAGCTCAACAAGCATAGCTCGGTAAAGAAGGTCATCGCCGTAGTAAGCGGCAAAGGCGGCGTAGGAAAATCTACGATCACGGCAATGCTCGCGGCTGCGATGAACAGAGAGGGTTTTTCCACGGCAGTTCTTGACGCCGACATAACAGGTCCCTCGATACCGAAAATGTTCGGACTGCACGACAGGGCATTGGGCAGCCCCGACGGTATCCTGCCGGGCAGTACGGAGATGGGCATAAAGGTGATGTCGGTAAATCTTCTTCTCGAAAACGATACCGACCCCGTCGTATGGCGCGGACCGGTGATCTCCGGCACGGTGAACCAGTTCTGGTCGGACGTTGTATGGGGCGACGTTGACTATATGTTCGTAGATATGCCGCCGGGAACGGGCGACGTTGCGCTGACGGTGTTCCAGTCGCTGCCGGTAGACGGCATCGTGATCGTGACAAGTCCGCAGGAGCTTGTATCAATGATCGTTGAAAAGGCGGTCAACATGGCTGAAATGATGAGCATTCCGATACTCGGCATCGTCGAGAACATGAGCTTTTTCCGATGCCCGGAGTGCGGACACGACCACAAGATCTTCGGCGAAAGCCACATAGACGAGGTCGCGAACAAGATTGGCGCGCCGGTGCTCGCAAAGCTGCCGATCGACCCGGAATTTGCAAAGCTTGCCGACGACGGCAAAGCGGAGCTTTTCGTAAGCCCGGAGATCGACGAAGCTGTAAGCAAGCTGAAGTAAGCCGTCACAGCAGGAATGACAAGATAAAGCGTCTGCCGCAGCGAAACGGCAGACGTTTTTTTTACCATGCCGCAAGCCTTGAAGGGAGTAAGGAATGTAGTGAAAAATGAATAGTGAATAATGAATAATGTTGGAAGTGCTTCGCACTTGATCTATAATGAGCCGATATGATCCACACAGAGCATTCCCGGATCGGTAATTACTTAAGGAAATACCGCAAATGCTCTTGGGGTGCCGTTAGGCGGTCTTTGTGCGGTGTTGCCTTAAGCTTCAAGGTTTGGCTTTAGGCTGTTGACATTGTATTTTAAAAAATGTGTAATAATCTCCTCGGCAGCGCATATAATAATACAGAAAGAACCACAGAAAGCCGCAGGCAATTCCGCCGAGCTTTATTATTAAAACAACATCAGCTCCGCACCTTAAGGCAATACCGCACAGAGATTGTGCCGAAGATGCGCAGTCAGATTTTTCGTCAGAGTGCATAAAACGACCGCAGGGTGCGGGTCTCCGGTCGGTAAGCACCGACACGCAGTACGCGCACATAGTTTATCGAAAACTATAGTTTTGTGCCCGCGTCGAAACTGTATCCCTAAGGACGGTCAGAGGTGGAGACCTCGGCACAGCAGAAGCACCGACCGACGCGGTTGGAAACCGTCCCCGACGGCAGCGGAGACCCGCGCGGCGAAAAAGCAGAAACGCGTAATTGCTTGAGTGTTTGGAAACAAAAAAAGACGAACGCATGCATATAAATTGTATTAAAGTTACAGAATTTCCCCATATCGCAAAAATGGCTTGACAATCCTATTTGGAAATGGTATAATCTATAAATGTCGGGAGCAATTCCGATAAAAACAAAATATCGCGGAGTGGAGCAGTTTGGCAGCTCGTCGGGCTCATAACCCGAAGGTCGTAGGTTCAAATCCTGCCTCCGCAACCACTGAAAACGGCTTGAATATGCGATTCTTGCCGTTTTCTTTTTTTGCGGTTATCTGCGTAAAGGGATTTTTGTCCAACTTTTGTCCAACTTTTTCAAAAAAATCAAAATTTTATCAAAAAAAGCAGGCTTTGACTTTTCTGTGTCATGCCTGCTTTTTGTTGTTCTCAATGTTTATATCCGCAGCGGCTTAACGCTCACTCTGCCTTTTTGCGTTCGTCTATCGGTATCACCTTCGGGCGGAGAATAACGTCTGCTATACATTCCGACGCGCGCTCGTCTGCTTCCTTTATGATGTGGGCGTAGATGTCGCTCGTCGTTGATACCTTGCTGTGACCGAGACGCTTTGAAATACTTACGCTGTCAATTCCGTTGAAATACAAGATACTCGCCTGTGTATGCCTGAAAGCGTGTGGATTGATGTGCGGCAGGTCGTATTTTTTAGAAAAATCATCAAGATATGAAGTTATAGTGTCCGGATTCATCGGCTTGCCTTCGCTGCCCGTCTTTTCCTGAAAGAACAGAAAACCTGTGTTGTGCCACTTGTCGCCGTACATTGCCGCGCGCTCAAAATACCACTCACGATATTCTCTCAACAGCGCCATCGTCTCACGCGGCAGCGTGATGTATCTGTCGGACTCCGTCGTTTTCGGGCTGTCCTCATAAACACCTATTTTTGAGGAATACAAAATCGTCCTGCATATATGAATGCGGTTTTTGCTCCAGTCTATCGCGTTCCATGATAGACCTGCGACCTCGCCGCGCCTACACCCTGTTATCAAAAGTAAATGTGTGATAGTTTTCCATTTCAGCGGAACATTTTCGAGTGCGTCGCGTATACGCTCAACTTCTTCGACTTGAAAATAATTTACTTCTTTGCGCTGCACCTTCGGCGGAGTCGCCTTTCGTGCCGGATTGTAGGGGATAAGCAGCTCTTTGTCGGCTTGCTGTAAAATTGTCGAGCAAAGCTGATGATATTCGAGAACGGTTTTTGCAGAAAGCGGTCTGTTATCGACCTTGACTGTAAACAGCTTTTTCGTATCCTTGCCGAGAGCGCGGCTTACTTTGTCGGCAGCGGAGAGTTTCAGGCTGTGACCCTTTGCCGCTGCCGTGAGCGTTGTCGGGGGTACGTCTGCTTTGCGTGCGAGTGCTGCCTGCGTCATGCCCTTTTCTTTGAGATATTGTTTGAAATCGCCCTTGAAGGTCGCTGTCGGCTCTTGCTTGCGTGTGCCGCATTTCAAGAGCGACTCGTACATTTTATTGAGGTGTTGAGGGCGGATATCTGCAAGTTTCATAAAGCCTATGTGTTCATTGATCGTTACAAGCAGATCGCCGTAGCGGTCTAATGTACGCTGCTTTGCTCCCTGCCGTTTCTTTAAC
>OMPZ01000093.1 GCA_900313125.1 uncultured Eubacteriales bacterium
ACTATGTTCATGGCGCGGAGCTGATGTTGTTTTTTCGATAAAGCTCGGCGGAATTGCCTGCGCCCGCTTGGGCGCGCGGAATTTGCCTGCAGCCGCTCGGCTGCCCGCTGCTTGCTCGGGAGCATTGATGTGTTTTTAAAGAATTATTACATAAAAAAACGACAGCAAAACAATGCAATATTCACAAAATCGCAACTTGCCCGTTCAATATATTTCTATTTACAATTTTTAAATTAATCTTGATAAAAACGACCCGTTGTGATAAAATGATACGGGATAACCTCAGATCTTTCTGAGGATCGTGCTTTGATCAATTTCTGTTTTAGGAGATGTTAAAAGATATGAACTCAAACGATAAGCAAGAGCTCCGGATCCTTGCCTGCAAAGCCAGGATCTATGCCTTAGAGGGCATTTTTAACGCTAAGTCCGGTCACCCGGGCGGTTCGCTTTCAGCGGCAGACATCTACACATATCTTTACTACAAAGAAATGAACGTAGACCCCCAAAACCCCGATATGCCCGACAGAGATCGTTTTGTGCTCTCGAAGGGTCACTGCTGCCCGTCGCTGTACGCCGTTCTCGCTATGAAGGGTTTCTTCCCTGTTGAAGAGATCCCCAAGCTCAGAAAGGTGGGCGCAATGCTCCAGGGTCACCCCGACATGAAGAGTACTCCCGGTATCGATATGAGTTCAGGCTCGCTCGGTCAGGGTATTTCCGCAGCCTGCGGCATGGCTCTTGCCGGCAAGATCGACAATAAGGATTACAGAGTTTACACCGTTCTCGGCGACGGCGAGTGCGAAGAGGGTCAGGTGTGGGAAGCTCTCATGTTTGCATCTCACAATAACCTCGACAACCTCACGGTCATCATCGACTCCAACGGTCTCCAGATCGACGGCCCCGTTGAAGAGGTCGGCGGACTCGAGCCCCTCGACAAGAAGCTCGAAGCCTTCGGCTTTGAGGTGTTCAAGATGGACGGTCACGACTTCGATCAGATCGAAGCAGCCGTAAACGCCGCAAAAGCAGTTAAGGGCAAGCCCTCCGCTATCATCGCCAAGACCGTTAAGGGCAAGGGCGTTTCCTACATGGAAAATCAGGTAAACTGGCACGGTGCCGCTCCGAACGCAGAGCAGTACGAGGTCGGCAGAAACGAGCTGCTTGAACAGCTCAAAGAGCTTGGAGGTGCGCTTTAATGGCAGAGAAGGTAGTTAAGGCAACAAGAGAAAGCTTCGGCGAAGCTCTCTGCGAGCTTGCCAAAACAAACAAAGACATCGTGGTTCTCGACGCTGACCTCGCGGCAGCAACGAAAACATCAATATTCCAGAAGGCTTACCCCGATCGTTTCTTCGACTGCGGAATCGCAGAGGGCAACATGATGGGCGTTGCGGCAGGTCTCGCAGCCTGCGGCAAGATCCCCTTCGCGGCATCGTTCGCAATGTTCGCAACGGGCAGAGCCTTTGAGCAGATCAGAAATTCCATCGCTTACCCGAAGCTCAACGTGAAGATCGCAGGCTCGCACGCCGGTATCTCAACGGGCGAGGACGGCGCAACGCACCAGTGTCTCGAGGATATCGCCATCATGCGCGCTATCCCGAACATGACGGTCATCAACCCCTCCGATCACTACGAAATGCTCGGCGCCGTAAAGGCAGCTCTTGAGCTTGACGGTCCCGTTTATATCCGTCTCGGTAGACTTGCAGTCGAAAGCGTGAACAACAACGACGATTACAAGTTCGAGCTCGGCAAGGGCATCACTCTCAGAGAGGGCAGCGACGTTGCGATCATCGCTACGGGACTTCTCGTAAGAGAAGCTGTTATCGCGGCTGACAACATGAAAGCTCAGGGCATCAACGCGAGAGTCATCAATATCCACACGATAAAGCCTATCGACGAGGATATCATCATCAAGGCGGCAAAGGAATGCGGCAGCATAATCACCTTTGAGGAGCACAACGTTATAGGCGGTCTCGGCGACGCGGTCGCTTCGGTAGTCGCTCAGAACTGCCCCGTCCGCATGAAGAAGTGCGGCATTCAGGATCGTTTTGGTTACTCGGGTCCTGCGAAGGAGCTTCTCGAGATCTTCGGCTGCACAGCACCCGGGATCGAGAAGGAAGTTAAAGAGTTCCTCGGTAAATAATTATTCCGAATATATCAAATCAGCGCCGGTACGTTTTGTACCGGCGTTTTTTTATAATCTTAAATCGTTCTTAAAGCTTCTTAAATTTGTCTTAAATTCACAATAATTCCTTCTTTTTTTACGAAAATTTAAAAATATATCACAAAAAATTTAAATTTTCAGCGGGTTTATCTATTGAAACAATTTTTCAAATGTGCTAAAATTCGAGTATACCGTTAAGCGGATAATACCGCACTCATGTAAGGAGGAATAGAAATGAAAAAACGGAACATTTTCACAAGTCTGCTGTGTGCAGGCGCGCTGCTCGCCAATATGTGCGCGGCGGCTATACCTGCGGCGGCTGACACGACCGATGTGCTGACCTTCACATTTACCAACGACGGCGTCACCCCGTCGGACACAAGCGCGCTTGGGTTCAAGATCAGCGGCACCGACCTTACGATCAACGCCGCCGGCTCTTATAAGGTGACCGGCTCGTGCAGCGACGGCAGCATCAAGGTCAAAAAGGGCACAACGGGCGTTACGCTCACTCTCTCAGACCTTGATCTTACAAGCTCTTCCACAGCGCCGCTTGCCTGCAACAAAAACTCGCAGGCCGACATCATAATCGACGGCACGGTAACTCTCACCGACGCCGAGCAAAACGCCGAAACATACTGGGAGGACCGTAACGACACCGACTCCGACTCGGGCTACGAGGACGCGGAAAACGCTGTTATCAAGCTCAAGGGCGCGTCCAAGGTCACGATCAGCGGCGAAAAGGGCAGCACGCTCAACATCAACGCAAACGCAAAGAACGGCATCAAATCCGGCGCAACGCTTGACACCGACCTCGAAACGGAGCTTGCCGCCGATTCGACGAACAGCCTTTACTCGTATCTGACGATGAGCGGCGGTCTGACCGTAAATATCGACACGACGAGCGTTTATCAGCCGACCTCGACAACATCGACAACAACTACAGGAAACAATAACGGCCGCGGCGGTCGCGGCGGCAACCCGATGGAAAACGACACGGATACATACGGCGACGCTATCAACGCCGAAAGCTGCCTTAACATCGTCAGCGGAACGTACAACATCAGCGCTGGCGACGACGCTATCCACTGCGATTATTTCCTCAATATCGGCGAGGAGGGCGCGGACAACAGCGCGCTCGACATAAACGTCGATAAATGCTTTGAGGGCATCGAAGCTCCCACGATCAATTTTTACAGCGGCGATATTGACATCAACGCGTCGGACGACGCTGTAAACGCGGCAAACGGAGATCTCAGCAAGCTTATTACTGCCGGAACAAGCTCGACAAACAGCTATCTTGCGACGCGTTTAACCGAGCCGTTCGTTCTGAACATTCACGGCGGCGACATTTATGCAAACGCTTCCTCGGGCGATGACGCTATCGACTCCAACGGCAAGATCAACATCTACGGCGGAAAGGTCATCTCCATTGCGGGAAGCAACGGCAACGCCTTCGACACAGGTACGGACGGCAACAACACTATCGATGATTCGCTCAACATCTACGGCGGTCAGGTGCTCGGTCTCGGTCAGAGCAATATGTCCGTAACTCCCGAAAGCACCAGCACGCAGTACTGGGCTCAATGGACAGGCTCCGGCAGCGGATTTGGCGGCTTCGGCGGATTTGGCGGATTTGGCGGCGGAAATACGGGCGGCTCGTCCTCAACGAATATCCCCTCTTCCGATCAGTCGAGAGTCGCGCTCAAGGTCGGCTCAACAAGCTACTCCGTAGGCAGCAGCTTCAGCGGTGTGAGCAATAACACGGCTGTAGCCGTAACGATCGACAGTAAAGAGGTCATCTCCACAACTGCAAAGACCTCCGCAAGCTACATTATTTTCGCGGGCGATCTTGACGCGTCGGACGTTGCGACCGAATCGGACAAGACCTCCGATACTTCATCTGACAAAA
>OMPZ01000091.1 GCA_900313125.1 uncultured Eubacteriales bacterium
ACGACAGTATAGTCTCGCCTGCCGGCTCGGTCGGTGCTTCGACTTCGTCGAGGTCTCCACCGGAGACCCGCACCCCTCTTCCTTGCCCACGGAAAATTATCCTCGAAAATCTTTTAAAGGTTTTAATTGAATATTAGTATAATTCGATCATATCCGTGTCGGTTTTTGCCGGCGCGGATTTTTTCTGTGCATAAAAAATGAATATCTCACAAGACCGTCTCATACAATTGAACATATCCTTGTATCAAAACGGAGGTTGTTGAGTTGGAAGAGAGAAACGTTTACAGCGATATATCAAGGCGCACGGGCGGCAGGATCTACCTCGGCGTCGTAGGAGGCGTGAGGACGGGCAAATCCACCTTTATCAAGCGATTTATGGACACGCTCGTTATCCCGAACATCGACGATGACGCGCTGCGCCGCAGGACTATCGACGAGCTGCCGCAGTCGGCGGCAGGGCGCACGATCATGACGACCGAGCCGAAGTTTATCCCCGAGGACGCGGTGACGGTGAGTCTCGGCGGTGACGTGACCTTTAGTGTGAGAATGGTCGATTGCGTGGGCTACATCGTGCCGAGCGCGCTGGGCTACATCGAGGACGAACAGCCGCGAATGGTAAAAACGCCGTGGTACGACGAGGAGATACCGTTCAATATGGCGGCGGAGATAGGCACGCAGAAGGTCATCACAGACCATTCGACGGTAGGTATCGTCGTCACGACCGACGGCTCCGTTACGGATATCCCGAGAGAGGAGTACGAGGAGGCGGAGCAGCGTGTTATCGACGAGCTGAGACAGCAGGGCAAGCCGTTCGTCGTTCTGCTCAACTGCGCCGACCCCGATTCCGCGCAGGCGGTCTCTCTTGCAAAGTCGATGACCGAGAAGTACGCAGTCAGCGTTCTCCCGGTGAACTGCCTTGAACTCGGTGAGGACGAGATCAGGAGGATACTCGCAAGCGTGCTGTTCGAGTTCCCCGTCCGTGAGATCATGGTCGATATGCCGAAGTGGGTCGGCGCGCTCGAAAAGGGTCACGCAGTCAGAAACGGAGTTTTCGGCGCGATACGCACGTCGGCAGACAAGGCGATGAAGCTCCGTGAGATCGGCGATATTTGCAGCGGTCTCAAAAAATGCGAGTATGTGGACTCGGCGCAGCCCGGCGCGATCGACCTCGGCACGGGCAAGGCGCGTATCACGCTCACGCTCGACAAGGGGCTTTTCTGCAGCGTGATAAGCGAGAAAACGGGTGAGGATATCGCCGACGAATCCGATATCCTGAAAATGGCAGTCGAGCTGTCGCGCTCAAAGGCGGAGTTCGACAAGATCAGGGCGGCGTACAGCGACGCGCAGGAGACCGGCTACGGGATAGTAATGCCGTCTACCGACGATCTCACGCTGGAAGCGCCGCAGATAATCAAGCAGGGCAGCCGCTACGGGATAAGGCTGCGCGCGACCGCGCCGTCGATGCACATTCTGAAAACGAACGTCACGACGGAGGTAACGCCGATAGTCGGCTCTGAGGAACAGTCGCAGGAGCTTATCAGCTATCTGCTCAGCGAATTTGACGACGACCCCGTCAAGATCTGGCAGTCGAATATTTTTGGTAAGTCGCTCAACGAGCTTGTCGGCGAGGGAATGCACAACAAGCTGTACCGAATGCCGCCGGACGCGCGCGCAAAGCTGAACGAAACGATCGAAAGGATAATCAACGACGGCTGCAACGGTCTTATTTGTGTTATTTTGTAATTGTGCTTTTGGGTTCGTTTTTTGATCTGCAAAGCAAGAGTGCAACCGACGCGACAGCGGAGACCAATCGGAAAACATAGTAATTCTTTTTTATATGTATGGGGATCCGAAGGGGTGAAGGGGGCGACCGGAAAGCCCCCTTAATTCTGCCGAAATTTATCGGTAAAACAGCATCGGTTCCGCGCCTTAAACGAAGTAGGCACACCGGGAGTGCCGAGCCGCGCGGAACTGAAGCAGTGCCTTAAACAATCTAAAACCGCGTAATTGTCCGCGGGCGCCTGCCCGCCGCCGAGCCGCGCGGGACTGAAGCAGTGCCTTAAACAACCTATAACCGCGTATTCGCCCGCGCCCGCTTGGGCGCGTTTGGTGCTTTTTACCAAAAAAGAATCCTTTAGTTTATGAAATTACCCCTTTCCAATTTCATGTTTTTATAGTATAATGTTATTAGTGAAATTGTACGAAAAACACGGAATGAAAAACGAAAGGCAGGTAATAAAATGGAATATACCGTATCACTCGGAAAAATCGTTCATGAGTTCAACCTCGAAATAGTCTATACTCCGAAAGACCCGAACGAGCTGAACGTCACAGTAGCAGACTATAACCGACCCGGTCTTGAGCTTACGGGTCATCTCGACTTCTTCGATAAAAACAGAATACTTATCATCGGCAAAAAGGAGCACCATTACCTCGAAATGCTGCCCACGGAGGAGCGTACGAAATCTCTCGAAGCGTTCCTTTCGCTCGCGCCGCCCGCAATGATATTCTGCCGCGGTCTGCAGCCGTTCCCCGAGGTGAAAAACGTCGCCGCAATGTACGGCGTCGCTATCCTCATAACGGAGGATGCTACAAGTGAGTTTACAGCGTCGCTCGTGTCGTTTCTCAACGTTGAGCTTGCGCCTCGCGTAACGCGCCACGGCGTTCTCGTTGAGGTGTACGGCGAAGGTATGCTCCTTATGGGCGACAGCGGCATCGGTAAATCGGAGACCGCCGTCGAGCTTATCAAGCGCGGACACCGCCTTATCGCCGACGACGCCGTCGAGATCCGCCGCGTGTCAAACAAAACGCTCGTCGGTTCGTCGCCTGAGAATATCCGCCACTTCATCGAGCTTCGCGGTATCGGTATCATCAACGCGCGCCGTATCTACGGTATGGGCGCCGTAAAGAATACGGAAAAGATCGACATAGTTATCAACCTCGAGCTGTGGGATAACACAAAGGTCTATGACAGAATGGGCATGGATACGGAGTTTATGGAGATCCTTGGCAATAAGGTGCCGACTATAACTATCCCCGTAAAGCCCGGACGAAATCTCGCTGTTATCATCGAAGCGGCCGCGATGAACAACCGTCAGAAAAAGATGGGCTACAACGCCGCGAAGGAGCTTTTGTCAAATCTCGGTATGGCTTACGATACAGACGAAAATGGCAAGGCGTCCGTATCGTGGGGGTAATGGCATGAAGATCATCGCAGATACACATACGCATACGATAGCGTCAACCCACGCCTACGCCACCGCTGCCGAAATGATAGCCGAAGCGGCAAGGCTCGGTCTTTACGCACTCGGCATAACAGACCACGGACCCGATATGCCCGGCTCGCCGCAGATATGGTATTTTAACAATCTCAGGGCGATACCGCAGACGTATATGGGCGTGCGCGTTTTGAAGGGCGTTGAAGCTAACCTCACCGACTTTGACGGCTCGATAGATCTTACGGAGGATACGCTGTCCTGCCTTGAGTGGGTAGTAGCGTCGATCCACGACATCACGCTCGACCAGTCGAAAACGCGGGTGAGCGTTGACAGCGTGTCGCAGCTTTATCTGAACGCCGCGAAGAATCCGCGCATCAACGTGATCGGGCATTGCGGTACGCCTGCATATAGATTCGATTACGAGCGCGTTTTGCCGGAGCTTGCCGCAAACGGAAAGCTGATCGAGATAAACGACTCCGCGTTTAAAAACAATAAGTCGTCCGTGCCGAACTGTATCGAGATCGCCAAGATATGCAAGCGGAAAAGCATACCGATCATCGTCAACACCGACGCTCATTTTACAACGCAGCTCGGACGCTTTGACGGCTCGATAAAAATGCTGGAGGAGATCGGCTTCCCCGAGGAGCTTGTCGTAAATTCCTCGGTGGAGCGTTTTGAAAAATGCCTTTCCGAGAGAGGCATACCCTTGAGAGAATAATCTACCGTGAGACTTCTCACAAATTGGAGTTAGTATGAATATATCAGACAATATCGGCAGCGTGATCGCTGCCGCGAAAGCAAAAAATTGTAACGTGCTCGAAAACGAGCCGCTGAAAAAATACACCACCTTCAAGATAGGCGGCAGCGCGTCGGCTGTGATAACCGCCGAAAGCGCGGGCGCTCTCGCGGAGCTTTACGCCCTTTGCGGTGAGCTTTCCGTGCCGTGCCTTGTTATCGGCAACGGCTCGAATCTGCTTGTCTCCGATGAGGGCTTTGAGGGCGTTGTTTTCAGGCTCGACGGCGAGTTTAAAAACGTAGGCGCGATCGACGAGCATGACGGGAACGCAGCGGACGGTTCGCGCCTTATAAAATGCGGCGCGTCGCTCACGCTTGCAAAGCTGTGCAAATACGCGCTCGACCACAGCCTGTCGGGTCTTGAGTTCGCGTGGGGCATTCCCGGCACGGTCGGCGGCGCGGCATATATGAACGCGGGCGCATACGGCGGCGAGATGAAGGACGTTATCGAGAGCGTTTCGTATATTGCGCCCGACGGCAAATGCGGCGTGATGAGCGCGGATGAGCTTGACCTGTCCTACCGTCACAGCGTGTTTGCGGACAAGCCCGGCATAATCACGAGCGTAACGGTGCGTCTCGTCCACGACGACGCAAAGCTTATCCGCGACAGAATGGACGACTTTATGGACCGCCGCCGCAAAAAGCAGCCGCTCGAGTACCCCAGCGCGGGCAGCGTTTTCAAGCGCCCGGAGGGCTATTTCGCCGGCGGACTTATCCAGGAATGCGGTCTTAAGGGCAGGCAGATAGGCGGCGCTCAGGTGAGCGAAAAGCACGCCGGGTTCATTATCAACAAGGATAACGCGACCTGCCGCGATGTGTGCGACCTCGTTAAGCTGATACAGGACACCGTGCGCGAGCAGAAGGGCGTCGAGCTTGAATGCGAGATCAAAAAAATAGGAAAGTAAAGGGATCGTAACTCCCCGGTATAAAGGGTGTTTTTATGGAATTTGTAATCGTAACGGGAATCTCGGGCGCGGGCAAGACGTCTGCGCTACACATCTTGGAGGATATCGGCTTTTACTGCGTTGACAATATCCCGCCGGCGCTGCTGACGACCTTCTACGAGCTTTGCGAAAAGTCGTCTGACGAGCGCATGAAAAGAGCCGCCGTCGTGCTCGATATCCGCATGGGCAATTCGTTTGAGGATTTCGCCACCGCGGTCAATAAGCTGAGAAAGGACGACCATAAATACAAGGTACTCTTTCTCGACGCGTCGAACGATGTGATACTTCGCCGATTCAGGGCGACAAGGCGCAAGCACCCGCTTTTCCCCGACTCCTCGCTTTATACGATAGAGGAGGCGGTAGCCATTGAGCGCGAGCTGCTCGGCAAGCTCAGAATGACGAGCGACTACCTGATCGACACGACGTTTTTGTCGTCGGGACAGCTAAAGGAGCGCATAGCCGCGCTGTTTATGGGCGGCGACATCTCGTCGCTGTCCGTTACCTGTATGTCGTTCGGCTTCAAGTACGGCGTACCGACCGAAGCAGATCTGATGTTCGACGTCAGGTGTTTGCCGAACCCGTTCTACATAGAAGAGCTGAAGTACCAAACGGGTCTCGACGAGCCTGTTCGAGAGTACGTCATGAAGTGGAAGCAGACGCAGGCCGTTCTCGAAAAAATGATGGATTTCGTTGACTACACCCTGCCGCTTTACAAGGACGAGGGCAAAAGTCAGCTCCTTATCGCGATAGGCTGCACGGGCGGCAAGCACCGCAGCGTAGCGCTCACACAGGCTTTGTACAACCACCTCAGCGAGCGCAAAAACAAGGTGACGGTCCATCACAGAGATATAGAGAAGGCATAACAGACGGGTCAAACGGCTATGGCATCAACTTAAAACTGAAAACTTAAGACTGAAAAATGAATAATAGCGGAAGATCGCTTCGCTCTTTTTATTTGTTTTTTAGAGGTATTTCTATAATAAGCAGGAGCGAAGCGACTCCGATATTTTTAAGTCTTAATTTTTAAGT
>OMPZ01000283.1 GCA_900313125.1 uncultured Eubacteriales bacterium
GGTTGTCGCGTTTTTGCGCCAAAAGATGAACGAGCTCGGCTTTACCGAAATCAACACCCCGATTCTGTCGACCTCATCTCCCGAGGGCGCGCGCGACTATCTTATCCCCAGCCGCAAGCACAAGGGCAGATTCTACGCACTTCCGCAGGCTCCGCAGATCTTCAAGCAGCTTCTCATGGTATCGGGCTTTGACAAGTATTTCCAGATAGCTCCGTGCTTCCGCGATGAGGACGCAAGAGCCGATCGTTCGCCGGGCGAGTTCTATCAGCTCGACTTCGAGATGGCGTTCGCCGAGCAGGAGGACGTTTTCGCCGTTGCCGAGCAGGTGCTTTACAACACCTTCACAAAGTTCGGAAACGGCAAGGAGGTAAGCAAGCCCCCGTTCAAGCGCATTCCCTACAAGGAAGCTATGATAAAATACGGCACAGACAAGCCCGATCTCAGAAATCCGCTTGTTATCACCGATATTTCCGATATGTTCGTTGAGACGGATTTCGGTCCGTTCAGAGGCAAGACAGTCAGAGCGATCAACGTTCCCGACTGCGCAGGCCAGTCGAAGAGCTGGTTCAAGAGAATGGAGGAGTTCGCTCTCTCCATCGGCATGAAGGGTCTCGGCTACGTCAAGGTGCGCGACGACATGACCTTCGACGGTCCTATCGACAAGTTCCTTCCGGCTGAGGATAAGCTCGCTCTCATTGAGAGAACAGGTCTCAAGCCCGGCGCGGTATGCTACTTTATCGCAGACTCCGCCGAGGACGCTCCGAAGCTCGCAGGTCAGATCAGAACCGAGGTCGCAAACCGTCTCGGCATCATCGACGAGAGCCGCTTCGAGCTTTGCTTTATCGTAGATTTCCCGATGTACGAGTACGACGACGACGGCAAGGTCATCTTCACACACAACCCGTTCTCGATGCCGCAGGGCGGTCTCGAAGCGCTCGAAACGATGAACCCCGTCGATATCCTCGCATATCAGTACGACATCGTGTGCAACGGCGTTGAGCTTTCTTCCGGCGCTGTAAGAAACCACGACGTCGAGATCATGAAGAAGGCGTTCAGCATCGCAGGCTACACCGAGGACGAGCTCAAGCAGAAGTTCACCGCGCTTTACAACGCGTTCCAGTACGGCGCGCCGCCGCACGCAGGCATGGCGCCCGGCGTTGACAGAATGATAATGCTGCTCACAGGCGAGGAGAATATCCGCGAGATCATCGCGTTCCCGATGAACTCCAACGCGCAGGATCTCCTTCTCGGCTCGCCGGGAGAGGTCACGGAGCAGCAGCTCAGAGAAGTTCACATCAAGCTCAGATAATTTGAAAGGACGACAGATAATGGTTACCCGTGAGGACGTTATAAATATCGCCAGGCTTTCAAAGCTTTATATTGCCGAGGAGGAGCTCGACGATATGACAAAGGCGATGGGCGATATCGTAAAATTCGCCGACACGATCAACAATGCTTCCGAGGACGGCGTAGAGTTTGACAACATCAACAATTTACAGAACGCCTTCCGTGAGGACGAAGTCGTTGAGTCTTACGACCGCGGCGAGATCCTTAAAAACGCAAACGATATCGACGAGGGTCATTTCCTCGTTCGCAAGAGGGTGTAATTATGGCAGAGGGAATGATAAGCAGCCTCGGCAGGATGCTTGAAAACAAAGAGATATCCTGCACCGAGCTCACCGAGAAATATCTTTCGGCGATCGAAAGCGCGAACGCCGACCTTAACGCGTATGTCAAGGTAACACCCGACGAGGCGCTTGACGCAGCTAAGACGGTAGACGAAAAGCTCGCAAAGGGCGAAAAGCTTTCCGCCCTTGAGGGCATTCCGATGACTCTCAAGGATAACATCTCGACAAAGGGTATCGAAACGACCTGCTGTTCAAAGATACTTGAGGGCTACAAGCCGATCTACAACGCGACGGTTTGGGAGACGCTCAAGAATAAAAACGCAGTTTTGCTCGGCAAGACTAACATGGACGAATTTGCGATGGGCTCGTCGTGCGAGACCTCGTGCTTTGGCGGCGCGGCAAATCCGCACGATATCAGCCGTGTTGCAGGCGGCAGCTCGGGCGGCGTTGCGTCTGCTGTCGGCGGCAACATCGCCGTTTACGGTCTCGGCTCAGATACGGGCGGATCTATCAGACAGCCCGCGAGCTTCTGCGGCATCGTCGGTCTGAAGCCGACCTACGGCGCAGTTTCGCGTTTCGGACTTATCGCTTACGCGTCGAGCTTCGACCAGATCGGTCCCGTTACAACTACCGTTGAGGACGCGGCTGTCGTTTACGACGCTATCTCCGACTACGATAAAATGGATTCCACAAGTCAGGGCAGACGCGGCGAGCCTACCGTTTCTACTCTGAAAAACGATATCAAGGGCATGAAGATCGGCATCGCCGACGAGTACCTTGACGGCGTATCTGACGAGGTGCGCGGCGTTATCGAGAAGGCGTGCGAGGTCTACAAGTCGCTCGGCGCCGAGATCGTTCGCTTCAAGCTTCCGTCGCTCAAATACGCGCTCCCCGTTTACTACATCCTTGCCTGCGCCGAGGCGTCGTCTAACCTCGGACGCTACGACGGTATCCGCTACGGCTACCGCACGGCTAATTATAAGGATATCAACGAAATGGTCTGCAAAACGCGCAGCGAGGGCTTTGGCGCCGAGGTCAAGAGAAGAATACTTCTCGGCACATACGTTCTCTCCGCGGGCTATTACGACGCGTATTACAAGAAGGCGCAGAATCTTCGCGGCTCGATAGTGAAGGCGTTTAAAACAGCCTTTGAAAGCTGCGACGTGATACTCGCGCCCACCGTTCCTATGACGGCGTTCAAGAAGGGCAGCGCGATCAGCGACCCCATACAGACGTATCTGACGGATATCTGCACCGTTCCCGTGAACATCGCAGGTCTGCCCGGAATAAGCATTCCGTGCGGCTTTGACGCCGATAATATGCCTATAGGTATGCAGCTTATCGGCAACACCTTCTGCGAGAGCACGATACTCAACGCCGCATGGCAGTACGAAAACGCCGCAGGCGCGGACGTATTCAGATCGTCGCAGTACGGCGTACATTTCTGAGGAGGTAAAGATCATGCAATACGAAATGGTCGCAGGCTTTGAAACACACGTCGAGCTTGCCACAAATACTAAGATTTTTTGCTCCTGCACAACGCAGTTCGGCGGCGAGCCAAACACTCACTGCTGCCCGATCTGTATCGGTCTGCCCGGAACGCTGCCGAAGCTCAACCGCGAGGTAGTTCGCTTTGCGATCAGGGCAGGTCTTGCAACTAACTGCAAGATCGCAAATATCTCCAAAATGGACAGAAAGAACTACTGCTATCCCGACCTCCCGAAGGCTTATCAGATATCGCAGTATGACAAGCCGCTTTGCGAAAACGGCTATATCCAGCTTTCAAACGGACGCAAGATCCGTCTCAACAGAATACACATCGAGGAGGACGCCGGAAAGCTTATCCACAAGCGCGGCGACACATACATCGACTACAACCGCGGCGGCGTTCCGCTCATCGAGATCGTTTCCGAGCCGGATATCAGATCGGTCGAGGAAGCGAAGGAATACGTTGAAAAGCTCCAGCAGATCATGCGCTACATCGGCGTTTCCGACTGCCGTATGCAGGAGGGCAGTATGCGCTGCGACGTAAACGTTTCCGTAAGACCCGCAGGCTCTGACAAGCTCGGCACAAGGACGGAGATCAAGAACATGAACTCCATAACCTTCATCGGCAGGGCAATGGAGTACGAATACAACCGTCAGGTAGATCTTATCGAGTCGGGCGGCGAGGTCGAGCAGCAGACGCTGCGCTACAACGACGCCGAGAACACCACCTCGCCCATGCGCGGCAAGGAGGACGCGAACGACTACCGTTACTTCCGCGACCCCGATCTCGTTACGATCAGCGTTACGGACGAGGAGATCGAGGAGCTTGGAAAAACTATCCCCGAGCTGCCTTTTGAGAAGGTCGAGCGTTATGTAAACGATCTCGGTCTTTCCGAGAAGGACGCCGCGAACCTCGCGAAATACCGCAGGATCGCCGAGTTCTTTGAGACGGCGTCTGACGGTGTGAAGAACCCGAAAACTGTTGCGAACTTCATCATCGGCTCGATCTTCCGCCGCCTTGAAACGGAGGACGACAAGGAGACGTTTGAGATAAAGACAACGGCGCAGCAGCTCAACGAGCTTGTAAAGCTTATCGACGAGGGCAAGATCAAGAACAACCTCGCGAAATCGACGCTTGAAAAAATGCTCGATACGGGCGACGGCGTGAAGTCGTTCGTTTCCGAAAGCGACATGGCAGGACTTGACGAAAACGCTCTGGCTGAGCTTTGCCGCAGGGCTGTCGAGTCGAATCCGAAGGCTGTCGAGGACTTCAAAAAGGGCAAGCAGAAGGCTGTAAAGTCGCTTGTCGGCTTTGTAATGAAGGAGAGCCGCGGAAAGGCGGACGCATCGGCTGCCGAGCAGATCATCATCGGCATTATCGGCTAAAATATTGGACAATGTACAACGGGTGTGGAGCTTTCCGCGCCCGTTTTCTGTCGCTGTTTGAAATATTAACCTTTTTGCAACAAAGTTTTAATTATTTTATCAAAAGAAGGAATTATAATAAATATGTTCACTATATGATCGCCGTCATACGCGATATTATGTAAGTCTCCCAATTTATCAAATTATGTTTTTTATTATTGAAAATCACAACACGATATGTTATAATAGGTGAAAAGTCCGTCAACAGGTATTATTAAGGCAAGCGCGGTTTTTCGCCGCGAACGGTCTTTATGGAGGATATTTTTTATGAGATCTTTCTGCAAAACTGTACTATGCATTTTTGCTCTTTTTATGCTTATGATATGCTCAGGCTGCGGAACGTCCGAGTATTCCGTCAAGGATTTTGCCGATGTTACGGTGATCGGCTACACGGAGCACGGCAGCCTTTCGATTAAAGTAGACGACGCCGCTATAAATAAGATCTACGCAGACGGCAAGAAGGACAAGACCGCCGCGCTGCGCTTCGCCGAGACGTTCCGCTTTTCCTACGAGGGTCAGAACGACGAGGATTCCTATTTCACAAACGGCGACGTTGTAACGATCAATGTGACCTACGACGAGAGCATGGCTAAATCTCTCGGCGTTTCTTTTGTCGATTCTTCATTTGAATACACTATAGAGGGTCTTGAGGACAAGGTCGAGTTAAGCCCGTTCGAGGGTCTCAGCGTCAAGTTCAGCGGAGTTGACCCCTACGGTACTGTACAGCTCGACAAGTCGAACTGTATCCAGTACGTCATCGACAACGTGACGTTCCATTGCGACAACTACGACCTGTCAAACGGCGATAAGGTCATAGTCAAAGCTGATTTTAACGCCGAGATCGCCGAGCGAAACGGCTATGTTTTCACCGAGGACGTCAAGAGATTTACCGTTGTCGGTCTGCCGAAGTATGTCACAACGATGATGGGCGTGACGTACAGCCCGATCTCCGCGAAAATGCGCTATATGATCGAGCAGTATGTAGAAGGCACGGAAACGGCGTATAAGTCGCTGAAATGGTACTTTGGCGACGAGGATTCCGACACCGATTCCGACGGCTATATCGACGACGACGGTGAGGACGAGACCGCGTCGGATGAGGAAGGCGAGCTTCAGTCCGAGGAAGGCGAGGAGGGCGAGGAAGGCGAGACCGCGCTTTCCGACGAAAACTCCGGCGACGAGAGCGGCAGCACGTCCTCCGCGAAGAAAAAGCGCAAGACCGACGTTCAGAAGATCAAGGATGACTTCGCGCTTTCCGAGTTCAAGTCAAAATTCGAGTACACGCCCGTGGAGTGCTACTACGCGCTCAACCCGCTCCAGTACAGCGACAATATTTTCTATACCGTTTTCAAGGTCAAGGGCACATTTGTCTGCGAGAGCACATCCGGCTCCGGTTATATCAATCCCGGCGACACCGTGGTAGGCGAGATCTACGTTACGGCTTCGCTTACCGGCGGCAGCGTCGATATCAAAAACAACCTTTACTACGAGAATACTACGCTTGAGAACGCTCACGCGTATTCTATCAGAACGTACCCCGAGTACACCGATATGTCCGGCGATGTTTTCAAGACCGCGACGTATGTTGTCGAGAAGCTCGATTACATTGAGGATCAGGAGACCTACGACAAGTTCAAGTCAGATCAGGAATCCTTCGACAAGCGTACAAGCAGCGAGGTCGCTCATATCCACATCGAGTCCGAC
>OMPZ01000104.1 GCA_900313125.1 uncultured Eubacteriales bacterium
AAAAAGAGGAACACCCTTCGATGTTCCTCATGATCGTTTGAAATAATATCAGTCGAGAATGTAAATGTTCAGCTCTTGTCTGCCAAAGCTGTCGCATTCAGCCTCGCTGTTCATGTAAAGGTCTATGACGATGTCGCCCGCCATGCAGGCGTCGCCGGTATCCTCGGCGATGGCGTAGCCGTAAACATAGCTGCCGTCTGCCGACTCTATGTAAAGCCTTGTTCCGTACGGGATAACGTTGGGATCGACCGCTACCGTGCCGACCTGCGGCGCAGTACCTGTAGCCGTAATGCCGTTGACCTCATTGTATGCCGTGCAGACGCCGCTTATAAGCGTGCTGTATGAGAAGCCCTCGCCTACCTTGTCAGCGCCCTTGCCGAAATCGCTGTCAGTTGACGCTGCGCTGTCGGAGGTCTTTTCGTCGCTGTCGATCGTGTCGAAGTCGGCGAAAGCGGGATCCTTAGACTGTTCCTCACTAACGGAAGCACCCGACGTCTGAGGAGTCTTTGTGCCCACGAGAACGACCTTGTTCTCCGGCTTTACGATAACGGTGGTCTTTTCTTCCTTCTGCCATGCAAGCTGACCGTTGACGTATTTCTCCTTATAGGAGATCTCTGCCTTGCCCTCTTTGCCTTCCTGCTTGACTTCTCTCTCGCCAGCGGGAAGTGTGCTGCAAGCCTTCTCAACCACGGTCGGCTCGACCTTCTGCGTTTTTGTCGTAGTCCTGTAAAGGACCTCGTCAACGCAGAGCTTCATGCCGCTTGTGACCTTCGTATCGTCTTTGATATCCTTGTTTTTCTCGCTGCAAAGCTCACAGCCTGCGAAATCGAGCGCGTCCTTAACGGTGCCCTCGGGAACATATACGAGCTTGCTTGCGCCTGCCTTTTCGAGGTAGATCTTCACGCCGCGAACGACCGTGATCTCTGTCGCCTGTGTCAGCTCGGTATCGAGCGCAGGCTCAACAAAATCGTTAGGCGAAACGCTCACGCCGGCTGCTTCGATAGCCTTAGCCGCCGTGCCGCCCGTGAGATCAAGCTCGTACGTTTTGCCGTCTGCCGTGACCTTTACGGGGAATGCGCGTATAATGTCAATTGAAATGCTGTCTCCCGACTGCTCCGTCACTATTGTTTCGTCGCCGTCGGAAAGTGTAATGCCTGCCGCGGACAAAACGTCGGTGATATTCTTTGTATCGGCAGCTACCGTATATGTATTGCCGCCGTCGCTGATATACGCCGTTTTACCGTCGGACGCCGCCGACATTACCGAAACAGCCGCTGCTATGCCGATAACGGCAACCGCCGTAAACTTTTTAAGCGTCGAAATTTTATCGACCGGCGCAGCGTGTCTTGCTTTCTTGTACGATGTTATCATAGAATAGTGTTCTCCTTACATATATACCGTTTACTGCAAAACCCAAACAAAAAAACAAAATGCAGAAACCGCGGTATCAAGCTGTAAACGCCTCCGACCAAGAGGCAAACTCTGACAGCAGCGTGTCCGCCGCAAGAGACGCATCACCGGATAACCCCACCCGTATAGCGTCACAGACAGCCATCATCATAAGATTCGCACCACGATTAGTATTATAACACACGAAATTCGTCATGTCAAATAAATTACATTGGTGTTATTTGTGCATATTTTCTAATGAATGTGCCTATATTTGGTGGCAAAGTGGGGTGAAAACGCTTTTTTCGACCGTTTGTTCTAATTTTTAATCCCGTTTATATGTGCATAATGTAGAATCTTCCCCTGTTACAAAACGGTGAAAGCGGTTTCGTTTATGCAAAAACTGTATATTTTTTCGTAACCATTGAATAATTACAATAAACAATACAGGCTCCGAAAAACTTTGAACGATACGCACTCGTCAGCGTGACGAGATTGTGAAATCGCGTCGTTTAAGCGGTATAAAGTAGGTTAGATTTCCCGTTATTTCTCACAAACAAGGGGCTGTTTTTTAAGGCGTATTTACCGTGAAAAAATTTCACTTTTGTTTCTTATGAATAATCGCACGAAAGTTTATTCATTAATTTTTCACAGTTGGAATTATCCGACGCTATCCTCCACCGCTCGACCCGGGCAAAACGCTCGTTTTATTGTCAAACAGCTTCTTTTTTCTTTTGAATAAATTGTACAACTTTTCCACGGCGATTTTCGCGCCGAGCTATGCATGACAAGCGTGTAACATTTCTCCCGAAATTATAACGATTTTTTTTCTTTTTCGAGCTGATATTTCCTTTTTGTAGCCATGCCCCCACGGATATGGCGCTGCTGTTTATTAAACTGCATCACCTTTTCCACCTCGTCATAAAGCCCAAGGTCTATATCGCGCAGTCTGTAAGCCACGTCCTTATGTACCGTTGACTTTGAAATACCAAAATGCTTCGCCGCCTGACGGACGGTACATTTTGTTTCTATTATATACCTCGCCGTTTCGACTGCCCTATCGGAAAGTGTTTCGATCATCAGTAATCCTCCACATTCAAAGTTAATCCATTTATATGAAAGACAATAATGTTTAATGATAAAACACCGAAGGGAACGCTCACGCAGAGATTTTGACATCAATAATATTGACACGGCGGCATAAAAATGATAAAGTAAATAGAGACACCGCGCTGTGCGCCGGGAAATGTCGCTTTGATAATCCAACCTGAAAGGACACATATATAATGAAGATCTATAATACCCTGACCCGTCAGAAGGAAGAGCTCGTTCCGATCACCGAGGGTGAATTTAAAATTTACGCCTGCGGTCCGACTGTGTATAATTATATACACATCGGCAACTCGCGCCCGATCTGCGTTTTCGACGTGCTTCGCCGCTACCTTGAGTACCGCGGCTATAAGGTGACGTTCGTGCAGAATTTCACCGATATCGACGACAAGATCATCAACCGCGCGAACGAGGAGGGCACCGACTATCTGACGGTCTCCGAAAAATATATCAAGGAATACAAGATCGACGCGAAGGGGCTCAACGTCCGCGAGGCGACCGTTCATCCGCGCGCAACGGAGAACATCGACGAGATCGAAAGCATCGTCTCGACGCTCGTTGAAAAGGGCTACGCGTACAGAGCCGAAAACGGCGACGTTTACTTCCGCGCAAACAAATTTGACGAGTACGGCAAGCTCAGCCATCAGCCGCTCGACGAGCTTCAGGCAGGCGCGAGGATCTCCGTCGGCGAGATCAAGGAGGATCCTATGGACTTCGCCGTATGGAAGGCAGCAAAGCCCGGCGAGCCGTTCTGGGAATCGCCGTGGAGCAACGGCAGACCCGGCTGGCACATCGAGTGCTCGGCAATGGCGCGCCGCTACCTCGGAGAGACGATCGACATTCACTGCGGCGGTCAGGATCTCATCTTCCCCCACCACGAAAACGAGATCGCTCAGAGCGAGTGCTGCAACGGCAAGCCGTTCGCTCACTACTGGATGCACAACGGCTACATCAACGTTGACAACCAGAAAATGTCGAAGTCGAAGGGCAACTTCTTCACAACACGCGACGTTGCCGCAAGCTACGGCTACGAGCCGATCCGCTACCTCATGCTCTCGTCGCACTACCGCAGCCCGATCAATTACAGCATCGAGATCATCGAGCAGTGTACCGCTGCGCTCAAGCGTCTCTACACCTGCCGCGACAACATTCGCTTCCTGCTCAAAAACGCCGCAGGCGACGCGCTCAAGGACGGCGAGCAGGCTGTCATCGACAAGTATAACGCTCACCGCGCGCGCTTCATCGAGGAAATGGACGACGACCTCAACACAGCAAACGCCATCTCTGTGATCTTTGACCTTGTGCGCGACATCAACACCGCGCTTGCCGCCGACCCGTCGGCAGCTCTCGTCAAGGAGTCGGAGAAGATCTTCACCGAGCTGACAGGCGTTCTCGGTCTTGTGTACAACGAAACGCTCGACACAGGCAAAAAGGACGACAACAGCGCCGACGCGGAGCTTATCGAAAAGCTCATCGCCGACAGAACGGCTGCCCGCAAGGCGAAGGACTGGGCTGCCGCCGACAAGATCCGCGATCAGCTCAAGGAAATGCACGTTGTTCTTGAGGACACTCCGCAGGGTGTCAAGTGGAGGATCGAATAATATCTCAAAAATGTTTTCACCCCGTATCGTAAGTGATACGGGGTGAATTTGTTTATGCTGCCTTGTCGGCTTTAGCTTTGTCTTTTTTCTTTTTTCTGATACCCATAACAAGATATCTCACAACGGGTATCCTTCCGAACACCTCGGGGAAAGCGAAGCCTATCGCAAGACCCGAGATAGTTACGAGCAGATATTTTACGACGAGCGGAACGGCGATATTCTGCTCGATAAGCAGAGCCGCTGCCGAAATTCCGAAGTAGTGGAACATATAAAGCCCGAAGCTCTTCTTCGTCATGAAGCGCGAGAACGCCGTCTCCTTGTCGCCCCAC